>JAIVHN010000303.1 GCA_020201015.1 Spirochaeta sp.
AGGTGAGGGTGTTGACCTTGCCCACCGGAAATGATGCCTCACCCCCTACCAGCCCGATGTACGAACCGGCACAGCAAACCGCTATCTCCGGCATTGACGCGTCATGTCAAGGAAAGTGGGAAATTCAACACTATTATCTTGGTAAAACTGGAATTTTACACACTTAAACGTTGGTAAAAGTGGAGTGGTGCTTCACTCGGGGCCATTGTCGGTGAGCATCTCCCCCACCTGCTGAAGACTAAGCTCGGTGAGCCGCGCAATATCCTCGGCTACAAAACCCTCTTCGTGAAGCCGCTTCGCCATGAGGCTTTTCGCCTTGCGTTCACCACGTGCCTCGCCCCGGGCTTCACCAAGTTGCACGCCACGTGCCTCACCACGTGCTTCGCCTTCCTTTTCCCGGTCATAAATTCTTTGGTCATACTTGCTCAGTACTTGCTTACCCATCTCTACAGCTCCTTGTATCTGTGTCTCGCTCACTGCCTGCGCAAACACTTCAGGATCAAGATTCAACGCCCGTATCACATACTCCAATAATACATCCAATTCCGGCCGCAGAGCAATTGTGCGGTACTCGACCACCAAGGGTTTGAGCACCTCAAGAATCTCGGCAAGGCCTTTGCGAATATGCTTCATGCACAGCAGCGCGGTGCGCAAGAGCAGATCACCTCCTATGAGTTCATCTGCCCGGGTGCTGAGGTTGATCACCTCAACAGTGAAGTCATTCAGGCGACTTTGCATGGAGCGGGGAAAGTCCGGCGGCAGGGTGAACTCGTCGTGAAACCGGCCGCTTATCTGCTGCGGCGGGCCGTGGTAGAAGAGTACCGGCAAGACAACCGTCAGGGGCCTTCGGGGTTCCTCACTGCGTTCGCGGTACCAGATGCTTGACTGGTAACGGAGGATCTGCACGAGCGCACGCCGGTCGTGGTAGGACTTGTGCTCGGTAAGAATGTAGATGCGTGACTCACGAGCTTCTCCCTCATCTCCGCCCCTCATCCTCGCCGAGACCACCAGATCCGAGAACTGCCCCCGCAACTGCTTATCAAGGTAGCTTTCACGCTGCACCTCAAAGGAGCTGCAGTCTATATGGCTCAAGAGCTCTGCGGGTAAGAACTGCTGCAGCAGAGCGGCAAAGCGCACGGGCTCACCGAAGAAGGCCCGGAAGAAGCGGTCGTGAGCTTGGTCGCGCGCGGGTAGTTGGCTCTGGGACTGAGTCTTGCGCTTCTTGGGAGACAGGCCGCCTGGCTCCTGGTCGCCCGAGCGGCTACGCTTCTTGGTGCCAGGGCGTTTGTCGTTTTTCATAGAGTTCACCTCTACTACTTACTTACAAAGAAAACGGCGCTGCTGATTGTCCTGCGCAACCAATGGGAGAGTTTTTTGTTGGAAAAAATGTGGGCGTCCCGAAATCGGCTCGTCAACTGGTCAAAATCTTGCCAACGCTACTGAGTCCAGCTGCCGTGACCGAGTCACCCGTGACCGAGGCCGCCGTGACCGAAGCACCTGCTTCAAGTGGGTAGGCCTGTTCCGTCCTGCAAAGAATCCAAAGAGTTGGGTCACGCAACTCCGGTGAGGAGCCGCCTTGAGTGAGCTTGGCAAGCTTCTTCACGCTGCGTGCATCCGACGCTGCAGGGTACTGTGTCCATTTCACCTCTATAAACCGGGCCCCGCCGCCAAGGACGAGGAAATCAACCTCGGTACCTTCGTTGTCACGATAGTAGTAGAAGGTCCGGTTGAGACCAAGAGCACTTGCCTGGCGGCGAAGCTCGGCAAACACGGCTCCTTCCCAGATTGGCCCAACAAACGGCGACTGATCCAGACTCTCCGCCTCAATTCCCAGTAGCCAACAGACCAGCCCGCTGTCGGCAAAGTAGACTTTTGGCTTTTTTAGAATGCGTTTCCCCAGGTTCCCATACCATGGTTCCAGGAGGAAGATCTGGTTCGATGCCTCCAGTACTGAGACCCATGCCTTAACGGTGCGCGCGCCAACCCCAATTCCATTCGCAATTGCGGCATAGTCCAGTTGCTGTCCGTGCCTTTGTGCCAGTACACGAATGAAGCGTTCAAAGTCGCGCAAATCACCAACATTTAACAGCTGCCGAACATCGCGTTCCAGATATGTTGCAAGGTAGGAGGCAAAGAATTGCCGGGCTGGAAAGTCCGGGAGCCGCCACAGCTCAGGGTAGCCTCCGCGGTGCAACCACGGCCGTAGCTCCCCCAACTGAGCCGCTTGCAACTCGGCGAAACTCAATCCTTCCAGACTGACAATTCCCACCCGACCGGCTAGACTGTCGGAGAGGGACTTCATTAATCCGAACTTCTGACTGCCGGTTAGTATATAGCGCCCCATTTCATGCCGGGCTGCATCTATCTGAACCTTCAAGTGTCGAAATAGTCCCGGTGCGTACTGCACCTCGTCAATGATAATCGGTGCCGGATGCAATGCAAAGAAAGCATCGGGATCGTGCTCGGCCAGCGCCGCCTGGCTAGGAACATCTAGCGAGACGTAGGAGTAATCAGGAAAGAGCGCCTGTACCAGTGTTGTCTTGCCGGTCTGACGCGCCCCGACAAGGGCAATGGCGGGGAAGAAGCGTGCTAGTTCCTTGATCTGGTCGATTCCAGCTCGTTCAATCATACGTATGCGAAGTGTACAATGCTATTGTTATTACTGTCAAAGTATTTCACTGTATGCATATACGATGCATCCTACGGTTTCGCAATGACTCCATTGCACTACACACACTATTAGCGGAAGTTGACGAACGACTGAACAGTAAGTACACTT
>JAIVHN010000304.1 GCA_020201015.1 Spirochaeta sp.
GACCATATCAGATCAAAGCTCTCTTGCTTCTGGCCGGGGTGCGCCATATCCCCAACGACCGCGCTTACGCGTTCTGTAAGGCCGCGCTCGGCTACGCTCTGTTTTAAGGACTCAATAGCGGGTGCATGGCTGTCGAGCGCCGTGATGTGCCCCGACACGAGTTCGGCTAGCTGAAGCGTTTGCCCGCCCACGCCACAGCCCAGGTCAAGAACCGCCGCCGGCGCCGGCAGCTGCCCGCACATTGCAAGCGCCTTGACCGCCGAGGCGCGGTTACCCGGGCCCTGCCGCGGAAGACTACCGTAAACTTCCCAGAATACTTCCCAAAAACGTGGCGTGAGGTCTTCCATGAGGGCTCCAAGCATCAAAAATGCACCTATCTTAGCGTAGGCTGTACGTCTGAAGATGTCTACGACAGAGATTCACTAACGCCGGATTATTTATAGCTTGAAAGAGATGCAAGAAACTCTGCGTAGTCCCGATACACACTAGAATTCAGTAGTATGGTGGCGTGACTGCCTCGGTAACGCTTAACGCTATCGACCCCGCGCGCGTGGGCAAACTCTTCGATAACGGAGGGAGGCGTAAGCTGATCTGCCTCTGCCGCTTGTATCGCAACCCTCTCGGCGCTGATTGCTAACGGGTACTCGGCTGGACTGATAAGGCTGTAGGCCCGGGTAACAAGGTCTTTGTCAAACCCTGCTTCCCTAAAAGCGGGAACGCATTCCTCCATGCAAATATCGCCTGCAAGCACTACATTCCAGTCGACGATCGGTATCATCATAGATGCATGGTCGAGCTCCTCCCACTGAGAGCTCAGGAGCAGGGTGGAGGCGCCCATAGAACCTCCCCAAGCGCCCACCGGGCCGGCACCATCTTGTTTTAAGACGCGTATCATGGTCCGAACTTCTTTGATCATAGCCATCTGATATCGGATATTTGTTTCGATGTTGCTGCTCAAGAGGTTGTACTGCATGTCATCGCCTTCACCCGCTCGTTCAAGATGAAAGGGTGGAACATATATCGCCAGATCCCAGCCCGCGCTGAGGATCGAAAGAAAAAAACGATGGATAAATCGAAATGCAAAATCCGATACTCCCAGGCCTGGAAGATAGAGGAGGCACCCCGTCTACCGACTCATGCGCCTGCGCCACCTCGTCCGTTGTTGCTCTCGTTTCCTGCTCTATGTCGATTTCGGAGAGAAATGCTTCCAGCTCGGCCGGTGTGCCTGGATTGAAGTTTTCTGTAACACGCTCTGCCATGGCCTCCAGTCCGGCGCGGTCCATCCGTTTTCCAATAGCGGTACAGGAGGAGAGGGAGGCGCTCAGGATGAGAAGCAATACTAGCGTACCGAATACCCGGCTGCGTATAAAGATGCGTGGGTCGAACATGACTACATAGTAGAGAGTGGGCGTGCTTGCGTGTCAAGCAACGCGGGCTCACTCCAGTCTACTGCACACTTCTACTTTACACTCACCGATAGCGACGTACCAGCCTTGATGTTGTCGGTTACTGGACACCGCTCTTCAGTCTCCTTGAGCCATTCGTCAATTTGCTGCTGTGTAGCGTCCGTGAAGTCGGGTTCAATTTTCACATTGATGTTCTGAAAACCGGCGCGTTCTTCAAACGAACACCCGAGAAATGTGCATGGATTCATGACACCCTCGATGCCGATCTTGATCCCGTGCAACGTGAGTCCCTTTTGGCGTGCTATCTCGTGCCCGGTGACATTGAGACAACCGGCCAGTGACATTAGCAACACCTGTATGGGTGACGGCCCCTCGTCGGTGCCTCCCATTTCTTTCGGCTCATCGATTATCATCGAGAAATTGCCGGATTTCAGCGTGATTTTCGTAGGGTTCTGGCTCTCACCGGTAATTGAGACGCTCATCTCTCTTTTCTTATCCATTGTGTTTTCCCTTTTATGGCTTTCAATCGTGTTTTAAACACGGAACAATAACGTCTGTGCTTAATTGTCAATATAGCCAATTGGGAATACAACGTCAATGACGACGCGTGGCGGTACGGGTTTCCTGTAGTTAGGATACAATTGTTCCGGCGGCAAGTATCACTCAGAGCTTCCTTCCATGTCTCGGATTTTAGCGGTGACTCCATCTACCGCCCGTTCGAAGTCCTCTTGCGAATAGGACAGCGGCTTGAAGGGGCCTTTCTTTTCGATCCCAAGGTCGTTACCAAAATTGATGTAGGCGTCCATCTTGGCCCCTTTCTCTTTCACGATTCTACGGACACAAGAATTGGGACAGCCGTCAATGACCAATACCTTCTCCTGGTTCTGCATGGTTTCGAAGTGATTTGGCACACCTGCTGCCAGCGCCGATACACACCCCATACCGACTTCCTGCGGTCCCAATTGTTTCAGCACCTCGAACGCAGCTTCGTGGGTGAGCTCACCTACGCTGGACATGGCTCCGCCACAGTAAAATATGCCAACTCTTGGTTTTTGTCCGTCTTCATGCTCTGTACTCATCAAATTTCTCCTCTTCTTCGTTCGTGATAACTGCTAAACAGGTTTCTGTAGCTTACTCAGATTTTGCAGCTTGTTAAACTGTTACCTCGATCAGTACAGAATACAAGATTAAGATACTAACCGATTAGTGACGCACATGTCGGACTGGACGGGCCCGGCCCGGCCGGAGTTATCGCCAGCCTGACCATGATCGGCATCGTCACCTTCCCGGTGGAAGTTCGTGAATTGGGAATAAAAATGACGGTTATGCGCAATGGCTTCGGGTTTTTCTTCGCCCTGGCAATAGCAATTGTCATTCTCACCGCAGTGACGCTGGCATCCTCATGTATCTGTTTCCGGAGAACAGGGCTCTGGCAGCCGAAACCTCACTGCGGATGCTTCCCAGCTTCCGTTCAATGATGATTATTTTGATGTAGCGGTGATCGAGAACGCGCCGGACGGTGAAGTCGTTGCTGCTGAAATACCGACTGAAAACTGATACATTTTACAAATATTTTTACATAGGAGAAACATTATGAGCACCCAACATGACACGAAGCCGTATGTCGTCAACATTGAAAAACTGACCACCGACAACGCAAACTTTCGGACCGCGGAATGGACCGGAGAGTTTCTTCAGATGACCACCATGTCAATAGCGGTGGGCGGTGAAGTTGGATTTGAGATTCACAAAGATACCGATCAGTTTCTGAGAATTGAAGCGGGCAACGCGCGCGTTGTCATGGGAAAAAACAAGGACAATTTGGACTTCGAGCAGGAGGCCAAGGACGACGACGCGATTTTTGTGCCCTCCGGATACTGGCACAACATTCACAACATCGGTGATGAACCGTTGAAGCTATATTCCATTTACGCACCACCCCACCATCCCGCCGGAACGGTCCAAGAGACGTATGAAATTGCGATGGCCGCGGAAGAGGAAGAGGACGACTAACGCGAAATGAGCAGTACATTTCCCCGGGACCTCCAGTACGCGAAGTTTTCGGCGTACGGGTTTCTCAAGAACCTGCGGTTCTTTGAACCGTTCATGATCCTGTTTCTCCTGGAAAACGGCATTTCCTTTCTGCAGGTAGGTACCCTCTACGC
>JAIVHN010000143.1 GCA_020201015.1 Spirochaeta sp.
ATCTGCTGTTGAGCTGCACCGTTTGGTGCGAGCCTTCTATCCATGGCCCGGCGCCTTCACGATGTTTGATGGTACAGAGTTGAAAATTCATAAAGCGTCTGGGCCCAAGGATCTTGAACCTACCCAACTCCCTATTCACAACGATTCAGCGCAACAGCCAGGGAAGGTGCTCGGTGTGGACAAGCGGAACGGAATTCTGGTACAAACTGGAGCCGGTGTTCTCGCACTCCGGCAACTTCAACTATCTGGTCGTAAGGCGCTTGACTGGGCTGCGTTTCTGAACGGAACCCCCAACTTTATTGGAAGCGTCCTCGGAGGAACAACTAGGTGAATCGCATTACTGAAACTTTTAAAAGTATGATGCCGAACCGCACCGACCAACCGGACATCAAGTACTTTAAGATTATAATGTACTCCTTCGTTGGGATTATACTTCTCACCTTTGTTGCGGGTGGTATAACCTTTCTGATGTCGTTGCGCGGGGCAGAGGATACATTGGTGCCCGAAATACGAGGACAGGAGCTGGTGGACGCCTTAGTTGAGCTGCAGCAGCGCGAACTCTATCCGCGGGTTGAGGCCCGCTTTGACTCCGACCCGATGACTCGAGGCTCCATACTTGATCAAAGTCCGGCAGCGGGATCGGTGGTTAAGGCCGGGCAACGCGTGCAGTTGGTTGTAAGTCAGGGAGCTATTGTTGACCGGGTTGACGACTTTATCGGACGACCTGTTGAAGAAGTACGGGATGAGTTACAGACCCTTTTCTCTACGTTTGATGCCCTATTGAGGATATCGAACGTTACCTACGTTTTTCATCCGTCCGAACCTGGGATAATTGTCGAGCAAGACCCAGTCCCTGGCGTTGAACTGAGTGGCCCCACGGATCTTAACCTCATTGTGAGTCGAGGTGCGCGTGATGAGCCCATACAGGCCGCCTCTTACGTCGGTCTGCAGTATACAGAGGCGCTTCAGCGCATTGGACGAGTCGGCGTGCCCTTTGAGTTTCGGCTCATAGAACCCGCTCCCGGGCGAACACCCGGCGTGGTTCAGCGACAACAGCCGGAGTCGGGTTCCGAGATTGAGGACGGTGAGGCTATGGTACTCGAGTTGGTAGCACCACAGAATATTCCTGAGGGACTTGTGTTTGGGCTCTTTCGGCATGAGCTGCCACGTTATCCGGTTGCAGTCGAGCTTAATCTTGAGGTCATTTCGCCCACCGGTGAACGACGGCGTTTAACAAGCATGCAACATCCGGGTGGAGCGGTAACGGTCCCGTATCTTGAGGAGCTCGGTGCAACACTCGTGTTATTAAGGTACTCCACCGAGCTTACTCGTTCGGTTGTTGAACCTGTTGAGATGGAGTAACCGTGCGCGTGAGCGTTAGAGAACCAAAGTGGCTTTGACCGTAAACCCCGTGGCGAAGAAGATTCGACCGGGAAGAAGATTCCTCGGGACAAAAGCATTTTTCTGTGTTACCTTAGCCCGGAGAAAGATCTAAGTCCGGAGCGAGCGGGCGTCGTATAACGGCATTACCCGAGCTTCCCAAGCTCGTGACGAGGGTTCGACTCCCTTCGCCCGCTCGGTCCGGCACTTGGAAGCTCGGTCCGGCAGTTAGGATTTCATTAAAAATCCGATTATACCCGCAACCGCTGTAATAGTAGTATTCTCAATATTCGTACATTTCTTCATTGTTTCGGCCTTACTACTTGACAATAGGTTTGGGAATAGGCATATATATATGTTCACCGCGCACAGGGCGTTCCAAATTATGGTAGGAGCTCGCAATGGAAAAAGCTTTTGTTGAAAAGATGAAAACCTCGCTCTTGCAGCTTAAGCAAGAGATATTTGAAAATTTGAAGATCGAGAACGAAGAGTTTCAGGAAATTGTGGAAGGTATGGAAGGCAAGGACCTGGTAGATATTGCATCTGACGATATCGACATGAAGACTATTGAGGCAATTGGTGCGCAGGAAATGAAACGTCTCAGACTCATTGATTCAGCCTTAGCGCGCATTGAGATGAATCACTACGGCCAATGCATGAAGTGTGGGAAGAAAATCCCGGTAGAACGTCTTGAAGCAATTCCGTATGCGCTTATGTGCATTGATTGCAAGACGGCCGAGGAGAGGCGCACGCGCTAGACGGCCGCAGACCATAGGTAAAGCTAACGAACTCAAGCTTCTCTGTTATCTTCCGATATTTTAACCGGAGGATGTTGGGATGTTGGATTCAACAGTTCAGCCTACACGTTCTACTGTTCCGGTGCAGGATCTACTGCGGGCACGGTTTGCCGACGGCAGAATTTCTCTGCCTGTCAGCGGTAGCGCGGTATATGCTCGCTTCCGCCATGTACAGGGCGTCCCTACCGACGGTGAAACAATGGGTTTTTCCATGTCTCGCCTCAGAATTCTTGACACCCTTATAGACCGTTTGGCACGCATGAAGGGGAACGCAGAGTATCAGCGCCACAACGAGGGGATGTCACCCGACGCTGTCGACGCTCTCATTGATCGCTATAAAAATGAACTAAGCTCTACCTTGACTCAGTTAGAAGCGGCCGGATACACAAGCGGGCTCATTGAGTCCGGAGTAGCGCTTAGCATGCTCGTCTGAGTGGCTATTCTCTAGAAGGTGCGTTGAGCCTCGGCAAGCGTGTTATTTTGTATTTCACGTTCAATGCTGGAGAACGGACCGTGTCCTGGAAACAGCCGAGTCTCCTTTGGCAATGTGTACAGCCGAGTTCGAATGCTGTGTAGGGGTAGCAAAGAGTTCACCAAAAAGTGCCGCCCCGTCCTCCCCCAAAGCATCAAATGCCCGCTCGTGAGTTTTGGTCGAGCTCTCTACAAAGTAGCCACGGTCCTCTATGTTGGCTCCTACCGGGATAGTGACCCCACGCTCCTTATAATGCTCCTGAATTGCCCTTGACGCCCCCATATGATCCAAATGACCATGTGTTAGCACGATAGCTCGTGGTATCATGTTAAGGATTTCTAAACGGCTGCAGATTTGCACCGCATCTGCGCCTGGATCAACAATGATGCACTCTTTTTTTCCGGTGGAGACGATATAGGTATTGGCATACATTGGTCCAACAATAATTCTTTCAACCATACTGGGGGGAAGATAATCATTTATTTGGAGAGAAACAAGTGAACTTCGGCTCATTGTTACCAATAATCCTTCTCGTTGGCACGCTTTTTTACGTCATTGTTCCGGGCTTCGGGGCGTTCGCGGTTAGAAAAGAGTGGCGTATCTTTCGGCGGCAAATGCTTGACCGTGACGGGTTGCCTGTATTGAGTTATAGAGGGGTACGTGAACACGAGGGTAGAGAATTGCAGATGTTGGGTTCGTATAAGTTCTATGGGGCGTTGGAGGCAATAGAGGACGACAACATCATCTGGTTGCGCAGCGGCAGTCTGTCGGTGGCGGTTGAGATGAGGGACGTACGACTGTACATGCTACCGACGGAAGATTTCGGGGTTACTATTCAGGACGCCGGGGGAGAGCTGCCAGATCGAACACCTTCGGTTCTGCGATGGCATCGGATGACATCCCTCACCGAGGGCAGTAAGATGTATGTCGCAGGCTCCGTTGCGCGAAAAGCGGGCCGGGCGGTATTTCTTGCCTCCCGCAGTGATCCGTTGTTAGTAGTAATGTATGACGGTCCTGACGACACTGTAGTCCGGCGCGCCATATGGTGTGGGCGGCAGCGTAATGAATATTGGAACCAGCTAACGCCACTATCTTTAGCGGGAGGTATTCTCACGCTCACTGTTCTTGCGTACCTTGCGATACGGCCACCTTTCGAATCTGTATCGGCGG
>JAIVHN010000305.1 GCA_020201015.1 Spirochaeta sp.
CCATCAATCATCGTAAAGGCGCCAGGCCATGGATAGAAAGCGCGCACCACACGGTTCAGCTCAACGGCCGATCTGCTCCAGTCCAGAAGACCGTCCTGCTTTTTAATGAGACCGCAATACTCGGCCTGATCATGCTGCTGCACCTCAGCCTGCTCGCTGCCCGCTTCAATTTCGGCGAGCGTTTTGACAAGCAACGCCGCTCCAAGTTCAGCCGCCTGTTCTGTAAGCGAGGCACTGGTTTCGGTGCCGTCAAGCACAATTTCGCGGCGGGCCAACACATCGCCAGCGTCCATCTCCAGCGCCAGCCGCTGAATGCTCACTCCGGTTACAGAGTCACCCGCAAGTATGGCTGCCGCAATTGGAGACGGGCCGCGATATTTGGGCAGGAGCGATGGATGCACATTGACACCACCACGGGGAAAGAGCCCAAGGAACTTGGGACCAAAAATCTTCCCGTACGCCACACACACGAGGAGTTCAGGGCCGAGTGACGCTACTTCACTCCGCGCCGCCTCGTTCAGTTTCTCAAAACGGAGCACCGGAACTCCAAGTTCAGTCGCATGTTCAGCAACCGGAGAGGCTTGCAGTTTCCGGCCCCGCCCTACCGGCCTATCCGGCGCCGTAAGCACCGCTGCAACTTCGTGAACCTGGGCAACCGCGCGTAAGGAAGGAAGGGCGATCTCGGGGGTGCCTGCAAAGAGTACCCTCACCGCGCAGCGTCCTGCGGTTTACGATATCTCTGCAGCAGTTTCTCTCGTTTCCGTTCAGCGAGGTGATCCAGAAAAAGCACGCCGTTAAGATGATCAAGCTCATGAAGAATAACGCGGGCCAGCATACCGTCTGCATTAAGTGTAAAAGGTCGCCCGTTCTGACTCCAAGCCTGCACCTGTATCTCGCTGGGTCGTTTAACGTCGGCGTAGAGCCCGGGTATGCTGAGGCACCCCTCCTCGTACACGCCCGTTTCATGTGAGGTGCCAACAATACTCGGGTTCACAAATACATGAACGGGATCGCTATCAATTTGTACCACGAAAAACCGTTCGAGGATGCCAACTTGAGGTGCTGCCAGGCCAATACCACGTGCATGCTGCATAAGAAGCACCATGCGGTCGATAGTTGTCCGCAGCGAGTCGTCTATATCCTTGACCGTTGTAGTCGATTGGCGCAGCAGGTCGTCAGGGTAGTAGACTAATTCTATATCGCCTGAAGACTCGTTTTTGTCGGAGCTAACGGTGGTTTCCGATGTTTGGTTTGTGTTATTGTTTTCCATTACAGTACTCTCCTAACAGTACCCGGAAAGAGCAACCCGGGTCAATGTTAGGAAACCGCGCACCAGGAGCGGGCTAAAGCAGTGCGCTGGGGTCGACATCGATCTCAAGGTAAAGTCCACGAGGCGTCTCAAACTGCGACAAGAACAATCTCAACACCCTTTGTACTCGGTCAAAGCTCTCACAACGGATAAGAAGCTGAACTCTCAAATTGCCGGATATCACGGCTAAAGGACAGTCAGCCGGACCAAGAAGTTCTCCACCCCCCTGCTCCTGCAGCTGCTGGCGAAGAGAAGTCGCAACCAACTCGGCGGTATCCCGCACCAACTCCGGTTTCTTGCCGCGCACTACAATGCGAATCAGACGCGAAAAAGGGGGAAAGCCTAAGACGCGGCGCATCTCAAGCTCGGCTCGGTAGAACTCCTCTCGCTTTCCCTGCACAGCCAGTCGAACAGCAGCGTGCTCCGGCCTAAAACTCTGTACCAGCACTCGGCCGTCGGGAACAAAACGACCGGCACGCCCTGCAACCTGCACAATAAGACCGAAACAGCGCTCGGCAGCTCGGAAGTCCGGCATTTGTAAACCGGTGTCCGCCATAACTATGCCGACTAGCCGCACGCCAGGGAAGTTGAGCCCCTTTGCCACCATTTGCGTGCCAAGTAAAATATCGAGTTCACCTTTACGAAACGCCGTAATGGTCGCCTCCATACTCCCTTTAACCCGCACTGAGTCGCTATCGAGTCTCCCTACGCGAAGATCCGGGAACTGCGCTGCCAACTCCTCCTCAACGCGCTCGGTTCCAAAGCCGGAGTACCCTAAATCAAGCGAGCCACACTCGGGGCACACCTGAATTGGTTGAGTCTTGTATCCGCAGTAGTGACAGACCATACGTCCAACTTGTTTGTGGTACGTCAAATTAACCGAGCAGCTACGGCACTTCATTTCGTAACCACAGCTACGACAGTGGAAAAAGTAGGCAAATCCTCGGCGGTTGAGAAAAAGAATACTCTGTTTCCCGGCTGAGTGGGTCGCCCTGATCTCTGCAATGAGCTGCTCTGAGAGCGCCTTATCGCTACCCTTCAGTGGAATAAGGTCGATGTCCGGGAGACTTCCCCCGGCAACTCGTCCCCGCAGCGCCAGCCGCTGAATTCGTCCTTGTTCCATGAGATACCAGGCCTCAACTGAGGGGGTCGCACTACCCATGAGGAAATATGCCCCTTCACGGGCACACCTTTTCATAGCCACCTGTCTCGCGTGATACCGTGGTGCGGAGCTACTCTTGTAGCCCGACTCGTGCTCTTCATCCAGCACTATAAGTCCAAGATTTTTGAGCGGAGCAAACACCGCGCTACGGGCGCCAATGACGACTCGAGCCTCTTCACTCCGCACTCGGTTCCATTCACTTAAACGTTGTGATGGAGTAAGACGAGAGTGGAGCACGGCACAGGGAGCCGAAAGCCG
>JAIVHN010000022.1 GCA_020201015.1 Spirochaeta sp.
AGCACAAAAAGTAAACGTCACTTGAAAAGTCCGCTCGATGATAGTTTTTACTAACAATTTACTAAACAAAAAATATTTAGAGAGATGATACTTGTTTTAAGACTTAAATAAATGTCATCGTATCACTCTCAGAGTGAAAGCAAATTTTTAGTGGAGTAAAGAGAGGATTTGTTTCACAATTGTTTTACAGTAGAAAATAAAAAAGCCGTAAAATATTGTAAATTATGCTTTACGGCTTGGTCAAAGTACCTCGGGCCGGGCTTCCCGATTCGACCGCAAAAGGCGCGGCTCTCATTTCCCTTCGGCGGGATAAACTTCTCGCCCGGCTAATTCTATCAGTGTATTTAAAATAAAAAAACCCCTGAGCCACATTGTGATTCAGGGGTTGTACCTCGGGCCGGGCTCGAACCGGCACTGACATTGTAATGTCAATTGGATTTTAAGTCCACAAATACATCGTTTCTTACGTTTTTCTATGTTGCACATTATAACTAATGATACAATCTTAAACCATTGTTTTTAAGCAAATTGTAACGATTGTTAGGAAGTGCAACGTGTATTTTATAAATTGGGTTAACTGATTTTTGACCGTCCCGAGACCGCCCCGAGAGGCTTCGGGACGGAGTCGATATCACAATAAATCCAATTCATAATGCCAAAAAAGAAACTGACTTATACGTTTATAAAGACGGCTACTTCTGACGGTAAATCGAGGGTTGAATATTCCGATAGCCAGGCAAAAGGCTTAGTATTCCGGATCACTAAGACCGGCACAAAGACTTTCTCTTTCCGTTATACTTTTAAGGGTAAAGACCGGCGCTATACTATCGGCGAATACCCAGCGCTTACCCTTGGTGAGGCTCGGCAAAAAGTAACCGATTTGAGGGGGATTGTGGACCAGGGCAAAGACCCACAATATGAAAAGCTGATAGACAAGAAACGAGCGACCCCTCCCATTGTTGAAGAGCTTGCAGCAGAGTTTATCAAAAAGCACGTTTCCCGGCTCCGCCCTTCTACTCAAAACAGTTATACTCACCGGATAAACTCAAAGATTGTACCCGAGTTTGGAAAATACCGCCTGGAAGATCTCAACAGGAAAATAATATCTGATTATTTAGAGGAAATGGTTTTTGAGGACGGCCAGGACGTTAACGCAAACCGGGTGAGGGCTATCTTTTCAAGTATGCTCTCTTTTGGGATGGATAAGGGATTAGTCGATCACAATGTGGTTAAATCCATCCGGCCAATCGGTAAGGAGCATTCAAGAGACCGCGTTTATACAGATGAAGAGGTGAAAGCCCTTTGGTCCGCTTTTGGAGAGCTGCAGCATACTGTTGGTTCACTATTCAAGTTTTACCTACTCACAGGCCAGCGTAAGACCGAAACACAGCGTATGCAGTGGAACCATATTGAGGGAGACGTTTGGAAGCTTCCATCTGAAAACACAAAAGCGGACCGGGCACACTATGTGCCTCTAAATGAAATGGCTCTAAACATTATTGAAGGGCTACAGCCATTGACCGGGGAAAGCCCTTGGGTTTTTGAAAGCTTCTATCATCCAGGCAAACCCCTCACCCATGTTCCCGGATCAGTAAAGACAGTGCAGGAAATATCCGGTATAGATGACTTTCGCCTTCATGACCTCCGGCGCACGTTAGCCAGTAACCTTGCAGGGCTAAGTATTGACCGCACAACCGTTGGAAAGCTACTCAACCATAAAGGACTCTCAGGAGATAGCGCTATCACTGGGGTTTATGATCGCTATGACTACATGAAAGAAAAGCGAATGGCATTGCAAGAATGGGAGCACCGGCTGATGGAGCTAATTGGTGGAACTGAACCGGATAAAGTTATTTAAATGAGAGGTTGATATGTTTGAAATTAATGTTCCATACAAAGGAACCGAGTTTTTAGAAGAAAAAAAGAACACTCTGATAAAGGAGTTGAACAGCACTTCTGATTATGCTGCCTTAAAAATGAAATACCGAGAGCTGGCCGGCTTACTTGTAGACGATATAGAAGTTAAGCACGATCTTTCGTTCAATGCTGTACTAAAAGAAATTGAATCTCACATGTTAGATTGTGGATTTCATTTTCATTCAGAGCCGTTCATAAGTGATGAAAGCATCCAAAAGTTTAATTCTGCGATTTCAGAAATAATTAGCAACCACCACCAACTGATCGATGACTATTCAGAAGTAAGTGAGTTCAACTATCCTGTAAATGAACTAAGACAGCTATTTGATGCAACAGATAATATTAATGGAGGATCATTTCATTCAAGTAGAATCGATTTAGTTACAGGCGAAAAAGAACCTCTCGACCTTCCGAATTTTGACAAGGCTTTTGTGTTAAAAAGAATCATGGCTGTAGCACGTATCACTGAAAGCTTGTATCGAGACAGAGTGCAGCTTGAAGCAATTCATTCACTTATTGATTACATGCCAGGCAATGCAAGCGAAGATGCAGCAAAGACCTTAGAAGTCAAGCCTCACAAGGACTTTAAATATGAACTGTATGAACGGTTCCTGAATGAGTTTGACCAGGACAAGGCAAAGGCTCATTCGGAGTTGATTGAATGGTTTGAAAGCAGGGGATTGTCAACAGAGGAGTATAAAATCAACCAATTTCATGATACTTTTCATAAGTCTTACGCGAGGCAAAAAAGCAGAAAATACAAGAGGGGCCGAGAATAAAAAGACAAGTGTCCGCTCATTAAAGACAGCTGTCTATTGAGCTATATCAGTTCTTTTGTGAAGTTTGTTGCAGTACCAACCCGTAACAAACTTTTAGTATTATGCGATTCAAAATAATTCGCCCCTTCCAATTAGCCGAGATGCTCGGCGTACACCGCACCACCGTTCACCGGATGGAGAAACGCGGAGACCTACCAAAAAGACGACAGTTTAGTAAAAGACTTTTCGGATGGACTGAAAAGGAACTGCAGGAATGGCTCGAGTCTTCACAAACGGATGTTAGAGAGTTGGAGGGCCAAAAATGAAAAACCCCAAAGCGATGAGGCGCTTCGGGGTTTACGAAAACTTACTTGACACTGATATAATAGGTAAACCGCCAATTATACACAAGTTTTCAACACCTATCCGGCGCGATGCAAAGAACATGATACAGCTGATGGGCTCCCTATCTTTTGGCCTTAAGGCATACGATAAAGTTTATCGCGGACTGGTTGCCGTTCATGGTGAAGCGTTTGACCAGGTCTTCCGGGATGCTCTCATAAATGGAGGGATGGAATGAACCCAGCTGAGCTTCAAGAAATTGAAAAGGAGTTCTTTACCCAGGTCCCCAACACGATCCTAAAAGGGTACTGGGCTCAGCGCCTCTCTCTCATGGAAAAGATGTTTCTCATTTACGTTCTGTCGAGTGGATCTTATGGGGTTTATAGGAAGGCCAGGCAGACGGCCGCCGATGACTTGGGAATGAGCGTAAGAAGCGTTTCAGATGCCAAGAAAGTACTAGAAGATTACGGCCTTATAAAAGTACAAGTAATTCCAGGCAGTCCGGATAAAATTACCATACCTAAAAAGATCTGGGAGCAAAATGCGTGGGACTTAAAAGAGCATTTCAAAAAAGAACCCCTGCAGGAGATGCAAGAGGGGTTGCAGGAGGTGCAAGGGGGGTTGCAGGAGGTGCAGGGGGGTCTTGCAGGAGGTGCACACAAGAAAGAAACCATAGAAAGAAACCAAGAAAGAAACCAGAGAGAGAACGCTCTCTCACCTACCCGCGCGCAGCTTGTAGATTTTTTTGCAGCTAACGGCGGGCTCAGAGATTGGGCTCATAGCTTCTATGATTACTACCAGTCCAGGAACTGGCAAACCACT
Organism: Spirochaeta sp.; assembly: GCA_020201015.1. GTDB lineage: Bacteria > Spirochaetota > Spirochaetia > DSM-27196 > SLAA01 > SLAA01. Next base: position 3,840 of record JAIVHN010000022.1, read on the forward strand.
AACGGCAACAGCTTCGATTGGCAGGTCCGAGCCCGGCAATGGATCCGGGAGGACCGGGAGCGGCATGGCTTCGACCCACCGGCGCATGTTAAACAGGAATATGAAAAAACAGGTATTAACTATGAATAAACCAACCACCACTACCAGCAACCAGGCGAAGCCGAAGCAACACCCCTTTTTGCTGATCGAAACCTTTAGCGGAAAAGTAGTTGCACGCGCTTGCGATCCGCGACTATTCAAGAATGAAATACCCGAAAAGCTTGCAGACAATTACACGCTGCATCACGAAAATGAGGGCTGGTTTGCATCCGCAACCATTCTTTATAAACAAAACCACCAACCTAACCACTAAAACCATGACCACAGAAGAAGCAAAAATCATAGCACAAGCCCGCGAAATCACAAATAAATATAATCTGTCATTCCTGGCACTGGATGACATGGACCTTTTGGACCGTATCGACACCACAAAGCATGTTGTCTATGATAGCATCCTGTTCGCACAAAAAGTTGGGAGAGGTGAGCACGATTGCACCGATCCACTGGATGGATTGTACTTCGCATTCAATCACTATCAAGACCTTGTCGATGAGGCCGTAAACCGATGGCATGAACAAAGAAAGAAATAATAACAGACCCCCCGCCTCGAATGCTTTTGAGGCAGAGGGCTGCAAACCGACCGCTTAGGCTTTTTTCTCTCTCCAAAATATCACCCCCCCCTAGGGGGGGTATCAAGACCGGAGAGAGAAAGACGCCTATAGTGGTGTCGGTTTACGGCATAGGCTATAAAGCAATGACCCCAGGGGGCTAATAAAAAAATTATTGATTCAAAATTATGATTCCATACAACATCAAATCAACCGACCCACTAAACCACATCCCGGATCCGCCAGTTGATCTACAGGGAGAAGCTAATACCCTCTACTATCGTATTTGTCAATGGCTGATAGATCGTGAAGCTCTCAGTGAGTTCAACCTGTGCTACATCGGCCGCCTGGCAGCACAAATTGTATTGCACCGGGAGAACGCCGAGCAATGGGATGACCACGAACGAGAGCAGAGCTTAGAGTTCATACAAAAGCATTGTGAGATACTAAATTTTGCCACCAAGGATATAAAGGAGTTTAACATACCAACATGAAAAACGAAACGAACATGGAGTTCACTGATGGATATAACAGAAAGGCAGATGCAAATGTTGACCCCGGAGGGGTTTGACCGGCTATTTGATAAGGAAATAAACCACGCTGAAACGTACCTGGAAACCTACTTAAGGTTAAATGATGAATATTTTGAGGCTTTCGGGCGGAACCGTTACTCGAGTTATAACAGTTTCCAGACATGCAGAGGCGAGAGAATCAAGAAAAAACAGCGCTTTTAAGCAGAAATACAACATTGTTGTAGTACTGAAACGCATTGGGCTGTTTATTTTATAGGCGAACTATAAACTCGAACTAATGGAGTTCACTCAATGAATTTACAAGAAAAGAAGTTGCGCGAGGAAATGGGCGCCCTCGGTACGAAGATGCAAAACATCGTTGACCAGGCAAAGAGCAAGGGCCGCGACCTGACCCCGGATGAGATCAAACAGTTTGATAATTTTGAAAAGCAGTATGATAAAAAAGACGAAGAGCTTAAAACCATGTTGAAAGAACGCGGAACCTTTACCGATGATTACATGCGCGGAACCGATTACCGGGATCTGTTAAAGATCAACGGATCCGAAGCGCCTGACCGTGGAGATCAGAGCAAATGGATGGATCCCAATACAGGCCAGGAAGTTCGTGTACTTGGCAAAAATGACAAATTATACCGGGCCTCGGATGGTTGGGATGACTTCAACATGTCTGCAGCCATTCGGGCCATTGCTACCGGTGATTTTAGCGGGGCAAAAAATGAAGTTCGCGCAATGGATCTGACCGGAACCAGTGCTATGGTTCCAAAGCCAGTTTCACAACGGCTTATTGACCGGGCCCGCGATATGATGGTTCTGAACAGTCTTGGAATGCAAACTATTCCAATGTCGTCCAGCACCTTAACGATTGCACGCGTAGATGGAGACCCTACTCCGGAGTGGAAAGCAGAAAATGCCGCGTTTTCAAACAGTGATGTTGGAATTTCAGGCGTTCAGCTTGAAGCTAAGCTGATTGCAGCCGGAACCAGTATGTCTCACGAATTGGCGGCAGATGCAGCCAATTCCGCGCAAATGGTTGAGGAAACCATTGCAAGAGTTATTGCGGGTGCAATTGACCGCGCCGGTCTTTTAGGCAGCGGAACAGGAGCAGAACCGCAAGGAATTTTTGGAGCCCCTGGGGTTACAGATACTGACCTTGCAGCGAGTCCAACCTACGATGATTTCTCCAATCTTTATTACAGATTGACTGCAGCAAATGAACGGCCAAACGGCTTAGTGGTTGCACCGCGAACACTCCAGGTATTGGATCAGCTCAAAGATAATGAAGGCCGATATTTGGCCCCACCTCAAAGCTGGAGCCAGTATATCAAAGCACCGACTAACGCGATCCCGACCGACCAGGGAACCGGAAACGATGAAAGCATTGCCATTATGGGCAACTTTCAGCACCTATTGTACGGATTGCGCGAAAACTTACGAATTGAAGTAAGCAGGCAGGCATCTGGAGACAGTGAAAACGCATGGCAAGAACTGAAAGTGTTTATTCGCGTCTATTCGCGAGTTGATTTTGCCCTGGCACGTTCCGGAGCATTTCAGACACTTTCCGGCATTATTGAGCCAGTCTAAATTTTTAAAGAAACTCACCTTCGGGTGAACTCCTAAGGGAAAAATTTGCATTGCTAAATCCATCATTGCAAACCTCATTTTCCCGCTTCGTTAATAGGCCCTCGGCTCTTTTGGGTCGAGGGTTTTTTTATAGGTGATATTTATGACACAGCGTAATGTATCCTGGACAATCAGTGCAAATATTAACAACTGGGTTAAGAATCTTAACCAGGCCGAAAGAAGAATGGAGCGTTTTGGCCGGAACATGCAAAAATCCGGGCGGGCTCTCACTCAATGGGTAACGACCCCGACTCTTGCAGCAGGAGCCGCATCGGTTGCCATGGCTGCACAGTTTCAGTCTTCGATGACTAAGATTGAGGGACTTGTAGGACTTGCCCGCAGTGAAGTGCAGGGAATGCGATCGGATGTTCTCAGGCTTGCCGGTGAGACGGCTCAGGCTCCGAATGATCTTGCAGAAGCGATGTTCTTTGTAACATCAGCAGGATTACGGGGTGCAGAGGCTACACAGGTACTGGAAGCATCGGCCAAGGCAGCAGCGGCCGGATTGGGTGAGACCAAGACGGTAGCCGATCTTGTCACCTCTGCCATGAACGCCTACGGATCAGAGAACCTATCGGCGACAAAAGCCACTGATATTTTAGTAGCATCGGTAAAAGAAGGTAAGGCTGAAGCGTCTGATCTTGCCGCATCAATGGGGCAGGTGTTACCGATAGCCTCCGAGATGGGTGTAACCTTTGACCAGGTAGGTGGTGCGATTGCGGCTATGACTCGTACGGGTACAGATGCGGCCACAGCATCCACTCAGCTGCGATCTATTCTTACCGCCCTGGTAAAACCATCCAAGCAGGCAGAATCGGCGCTTGCACAGATGGGTACATCTTCGGCAAACCTGAGAACACAGCTCCGTGAAGAAGGACTGGTGTCTGTACTTGGGTTTTTGCGCGAACAGATGGAAGGTAACGAGCAGGCGATGGCCCAGGTACTGCCAAACGTTCGTGCACTATCCGGCGCACTGGATATTATGGGTAGCAACGCTGAATCCAACCGGCAGATCTTTGACCGGATGCAGGACACGACAGGATCGCTTGACAAAGCTTTTGCTGTCACGGCTGATACGACCATGTTTAAATACAATCAGCAGCTCTCCCAGCTCAAAGCGAACCTTGCCGATGTTGGTACAACCATGCTACCGATTGCCAACCGGATACTGAATTTTGTAGGCAAGCTTAACTCACGGTTTAGTAGTCTATCTGAAAGTCAGAAACAACAGACGGTATTGTGGAGCGGATTGGCGGCGGCGATTGGTCCGGTAATGGTGGGAATGGGTACGATGATTCGATTGACAGCGAAGGCGCTTGGTCCATTTAAGGGGATGCTAAAAATGGTAAACGGACTTACCCGTGCATTTTTTGCACTTCTCACGCCCATCGGATTAAAGATTGCCCTGGTAGCCGGTCTGGCACTGGTGGCGAAATCACTATGGGATACCTTCGAGCCACTGCAGAACTTCTTTAAAACCTTATGGGATAACATTGCCAGGACATTTCAGTCTGCGATCAACTTTATCATACGTGGATGGAACCGGGTAAGTGATTTTATATCGAAGGTTGTACCGGGGATCAGCGCCGCGGCTGTAAATACCATTGACTGGATGAACAACCAGACACAGAACAAGCTCGGCGAGTTTGTGGGCAACGTGGAGGATAACTTCATGGGCGCCCTTGGATTTGTGAGAGATTTTGCGACAGGTGCTAAGAGTTACATCGGAGACTTTACCAGCTCTCTGTTTGAGAGTGGAGGAGGATCAGGTATTAGAGAAGCTACGGATGACTTTAACAACTTTAACCGAACCGTCACAGCCGTATCGGCGAATGCTCCGAGCAGGTTGAGTGAGCTGGCTAAGAATATGGTTCAGCCGGTGGAGGGTATAAAAAGAGGTGTTGGCCAAGCAAAAACGGCTGCTATTGAGATGGGCCAGGCACTTGAACACATGGTTTCACAGGCTATAATATCTTTTTCTGAGACGCTTGGAAATGCTTTTACAGGGGATGCCGGTGCAAGAGGGTTTTTTAAGAACATCCTTTTAATTGTCGCGGATTTTGGAAAGCAGCTCGGAAAGCTTCTTATTGCTACAGGTGTGGCAGCACAAGCCTTTCAAATTGTGTTACACAACCCATTAGCCGCGATTGCGGCCGGTAGTGCACTCTTAGCCGCGTCTACAGCAGTCTCAAACTTGTTAAGAGAAGGGCCTGGCGGAAGCACTAAGAAAGTAAACGACGCTCTGATTACCAGTGGCGGCAATGTAATTGAGTTTAACCGCGCCGATGATATACTGGCCTTTAAAAATATGGGCGCTGTACTAGCCGGAGGAAGTGGTGGCGGCGGTAACATTCAGGTAAGCGGAACCCTTCGGGCAAAAGGCGGTGAGCTGCTTGCCGTGATTGAGAGCGCAAAACGGAGCAAGAGATAAACGATGAACCCACTGCATGGCCAGCAAATATTTAAGGACTACAGGAGCCAATCAGAGGCGCCGGTTGACTCTATACCCGCGCCGGATAAGCGACTCTCTGCCAGTCAAAAAAAGTATTTCAAAAGAATCTGTAAGTACCTGGACCAAGAGCACACTTTGAGAGAGGCTCACATACAGTTCATTTATTTCATCGTTGAAATGACCGCATCCCTTGAAGAGCTTCAATCTATTTACCCCAAAGTGAAACAACATGAAGGGATGTTAAAAGCCTTCCGGGCGAAAGCTGACTTTAAGAGCCTCCAAAAAGAGTTAACCAATCAGATGGACCTTTTCGGGCTTACCCGGCAGGAGTGTAAAAAGTGGAGTATTCCGCATCCGAGCAAGTACAATATTTGACGCTCTCTAAATGAATCCAATTCGCTCCGGCTGTTTCTTCTTTGGGGTTACTTGGTTTAAATCCGTCCCGAGAACGTCCCGAGAGTGATTTTACTGTTTTTTAGTCTCTCCTACCCTACAAAAACAAAAGCCCCGCAATTCTATAAACTCATGAATTGCAAGGGCTTTTGAGTACCTCGGGCCGGGCTCGAACCGGCACTGACATTGTAATGTCAATTGGATTTTAAGTCCAACGCGTCTACCAATTCCGCCACCGAGGCATCCATTGAATTGGATCTGCTGTCTTTTAA
>JAIVHN010000144.1 GCA_020201015.1 Spirochaeta sp.
ATTCTAAGCATAGGAGAGGTCGCCATGCTGCAGATTCCCTTGTTTGATGCCAAGAATCGCTTGTCTGAGGTGCTGCGGGGTGTGGAGTCCGGCGATCCGGTAGAGCTGACGCGCCACGGCAAGCCGGTGGCCGTTATTCTTGACAGCGAGTCGTACTCACACCTGCAGTCGGAGCAGGGGAGCTTTGGGCGCTTGTATCAACGCTTCACGCAAGAGTGGCCAGTTGACGATATCGACAGGCCCGGCACCGGTGCCGCAACCGATGTAGACCAAGATGATCCATTTTCGGGTATACGCTCAACGGACACCGGGCGGGTGGTTGAGCTGTGAGGCCGGTCTATCTCTTAGATACCAACATCGTGTCTGAACCTCTCAAACCTATGCCGGAGCCGGGGGTGATGGAGAGGCTCCGCACCTACGACGGACTCATCTGCATCTCCGCGGTTGTGTGGCACGAGCTCCTATTTGGCATGTCGCGCTTGGATAAGGGTGCCCGCAAGCAGCGTGTTCAGGCCTATCTTTTTGATGTCGTGGCTCCTGCTTGCCCGGTTATAGAGTACGACGCCTCTTCCGCCTCGGTACACGCCACGGTGCGGGCACAAACAACAGCCGGTGGGCACATCCTCAGCTTTGCGGACGGCGTAATTGCTTCAACGGCCGTGGCTCACAACCTTGTGCTGGTCACTCGCAACACCAAAGACTTCCATGGCATCACAGGGCTCTATCTAGAGAACTGGTTTGGAAGCGCAGCTAGCGCGGCTGGCGTGGCAACGGAGGAGTAGACATTGACAAAACTATACAGAAACGTATAGTTACATAAATGAAATGGGAAACCTTGCTGCGGGCTGTTGCAGATCTTCCGTACTTTGAGATTGAGACGCTCAAGACGCTCTTCCCGGATACTGCACATGCAATTCATGTTGGGTTGTCGCGCTGGAAGAATGCCGGGAAGGTTATAGAACTGCGCCGGGGCCTCTACACCTTGGCCGAGCCGTGGCGCCGGGCACCTTTGCATGCTCCCGGCGTCGCCTACGCCATGTACCCGCCAAGTTACCTAAGTCTGGAATGGGCGCTTTCGTGGTACGGCATGATCCCGGAGCGCAGCGTGACACTGACCTCGGTCGGCACCCGGGCGACCCGTAGCTTTAGCAACACGTTGGGGCACTTTAGCTACCGCACTGTAAAGCCGTCGCTCTTCTGGGGATATCGGACTGAGCTCATGAAGGGACTTGATGTGTACCTCGCCGAGCCTGAGAAGGCTCTGTGCGACCTTTGGTACCTCAGTTCCGGTGACTGGACGCCCGAGCGCATGCTGTCGCACCGCTTTGACCCCTTGGTGGCCAGCGAAAGCATAGAAGACCCAAGCCGCCTTGTGCAGGCCGTAGAGCGTTTTGACTCACCGCGCATGTACGCAGCCCTAGATGCGTGGCACGACTATGCACGGGCATCGGGATAAAGGGGAAGGAATGAAGGACACAGCACTCAAGATTGCGAGGTCCGCACATGACCCTACATCGGCCCTGAACCTTCTGCGTGAGTACCTGCAGGCCATGACACTTCGCAGCCTGCATGAGGCTGGCGCATTTGGAAATCTGTCCTTTATGGGCGGTACTGCGCTCCGTTTCCTCCACGAGCTGCCACGCTTCTCGGAAGACCTTGATTTTTGTCATGAGCCGGGCGCTGACGGTTCTGCTGTTCTAGATGGATCAGAGTTGTCGCGCAAGTTGCAGCGCGACCTCGAGCGGCAGGGATTCGAGGCAGATGTCAGCTGGAAAGGCGAGCGTACCGTGCAGCTTGCCTGGGTGCGGGTGGCTGGGCTTCTGCATGAGCTTGGACTTGCAGGGACGCCCAAGCAAAAGATTGGAATTAAGATTGAGGTCGATACCGACGCTCCCGCCGGTGCCAACATCGAGAGCAGCGTGCTTCGTCGCCATGCCTTTATCGCGGTTCGTCACCATGATCTGCCGTCACTCTTTGCCGGTAAGATTCGGGCCGTGCTTACCCGGCCCTTTACCAAAGGGCGTGACTGGTATGACCTTATGTGGTACCTCACGCGCCGCCCGGCGCTTGCTCCCAATCTTGTGCTGCTTCGCAATGCACTGGAGTTGGCGGCTGAGCAGCCGCTGGACTGGCAGGCGGCGCTGGTCACAACCGCCGACAAGAGCGATTTTGCGCAGATCCAGCGCGATGTTGCCCCCTTTCTTGAGCTTCCCGACGACGCACAGTTTCTCACCCGTGATCACCTTGTCTCGCTTTTGGAGCGCCTTTAGCGCGGCACTCATAGGCCGCGAGCCGCTATGCTTCGTTGCCACCTCGTTGGCTTGGGGGACTCGCCCTAACGAGCGCAGTATGTTAAGCTTGGCCCAGACAAATGAGAACTGAGCATATGACCAAGGAACACCGATACATGCAACTTCGTGACAAACCTGAACTACTGAAGAGCTACCTTGACCTATCTTTACGCGCTGCTGTGGCGGCGGGTTTTGAGATACTTGATGTCTACGCAAAGGACTTTGAGGTTGACTTCAAGGCCGACGACACACCGTTGACCGAGGCCGACCGGCGCGCGCATACAGTAATTAGCCGCATGCTGGCCGCCCCGGGCTCGCCAGCCGGAGCCGACGCCGCTCCGGCTGGAGCGGGGGCCGGGCAGGGAGCGGCGGGCTCGGGCGCCGCCCCGGCTGCACNGATCTCTACCCGCGCTTTGCGCCCACCATGGAGTGGGACACCGGCGCCGGGCATGCAGTTGCCGCTGCTGCGGGTTGTAGCGTAGATGAGTACCCTGCCGGTACCCCGCTGCGTTACAATAAAGAGAACTTGGTGAACCCTTGGTTCTTGGTGGCCGCGCCACACATAGCATCTGAACACAATTCGGAAGGATAAAAAATGTCGAAATATCGAATGAATACCTTTGATATGCTTGAGTCTGAGGCAATCTACGTGATCCGTGAGGTTGCCGCGCAGTTTGAGCGCCCGGTTATGCTGTTTTCCGGTGGCAAGGACAGCATCGTTATGTCCTACCTTGCCAGAAAGGCTTTTGCTCCCGGGAAGATTCCCTTTCCTATGATGCACATCGATACCGGACACAACTTTCACGAGACGCTTGAGTACCGTGACTGGTGGATGAAGCAAATTGATGCGCAGCTCATTGTGCGCTACGTAGAGGACTCCATTAAGGCTGGTAAGGTAGCCGAGGAAGAAGGTCACAACCCCAGTCGCAACGCGGCCCAGACCGTGACCCTGCTTGATGCGGTGCGCGAGTTTAAGTTCGACGCCGCTATGGGTGGTGCCCGCCGCGATGAGGAAAAGGCACGTGCCAAGGAGCGCTTCTTCTCGGTGCGCGACCGCTTTGGTCAGTGGGATCCCAAGAATCAACGGCCTGAGCTATGGTACCTCTTTAACGGACAAAAGCGGCCGGGTGAGCACTTTCGCGCCTTTCCTATTAGCAACTGGACCGAGCTTGATGTGTGGCAGTACATAGAACGCGAGCGCATTCCTATGCCGTCTCTGTACTTCTCACATGCGCGCAACGTTATTCGGCGCGACGGCTCCATTCTGGCTACCGGCACCTACGTGACGGCCCAGGACGCTGAAGAGATAGAGCGCGTACATGTGCGATTTCGCACCATTGGTGACATGACCTGCACCGGCGCCACCGAGAGCGAGGCGCATGATATTGCAGACATTGTAAACGAGGTTGCCGCGACCCGTGTGACCGAGCGTGGCGGACGTGCCGACGACCGTCGGAGTGAGGCCGCGATGGAAGACCGCAAGAAACAAGGATACTTTTAAGATGCTGGATAATTCAAATACTCAGTTGCCTGAACAGTTTGCAGATGCCCCGGCCGGTACCTTGGCGGCGCCAGCGCCGGCGGCCGACGGGAGCGGTGGCTCGGACGGCCAGTTGGTTGAGAAGGAGCGTGACCTGCTGCGCTTTACGACCGCCGGCAGCGTGGATGACGGCAAGAGCACCCTTATTGGCCGCATGCTCTTTGACAGCAAGCAGATTTTCCAAGATCAAATGGATCTGCTTGAGTCGGCAAGCAAGCTACGCGGTGAAGAAGGGGTCAACCTGGCGCTGCTCACCGACGGCCTCCGTGCCGAGCGGGAGCAAGGCATAACCATAGATGTAGCCTACCGCTACTTCTCTACCTCCAAGCGCAAGTTCATTATTGCCGATACTCCCGGCCACGAGCAGTACACCCGCAACATGGTTACCGGCGCCTCAAATGCCGACCTCGCCATTGTGCTCATAGATGCACGCAACGGGGTGCTTACCCAAAGCCGCCGGCACGGCATTATTGCATCGCTACTCGGCATTCAGCACATTGTGGTGGCGGTGAACAAGATGGACCTGGTGAACTACTCCGAGGCTCGCTTTAACGAGATTGTAGCCGAGTACACTGAATTCACCCAGAAGCTCAACGTCCATGACATGAGCTTTATTCCGATATCGGCACTTGAGGGTGACAACGTTGTTGACCGGAGCGAGAACATGCCGTGGTACGATGGGCGCACCCTCATGCACATGCTTGAGACCGTCACCATCTCGGCCGACCGGAACCTGGTAGACTTTCGCTTTCCGGTGCAGTACGTCATTCGGCCACACCAGGACTTCCGCGGCTTTTCCGGGCGCATTCCCTCCGGCACCATAACGGTGGGCGAGGAGGTAACCATACTTCCCTCCATGCGTCGCAGCAAGGTCAAAAACATCTACCTCTATGAACAAGAG
>JAIVHN010000145.1 GCA_020201015.1 Spirochaeta sp.
CTTACAAACTGTGACTCCTCTAAGGTGTCATAGACACCGCCGATGTCTGCAATAGCGACCAATCCTTTAATGTCGTTGGTAAGTATATCTAAGTCGGCCGGTACAGGTTCTTCAATAACAAGGGCATTTAAACGGGGAAGCAACTGCCGCAAGTTTTCCTGCCATGTGCGAGTCACGAGAATCTGCCTCTCGCCAAACCCGAGCTTGCTGGCGGCTTCGTAGGGGTGCTCCGCCTTTATTATCTTGCCTGAAGCTCGATCGCCAGCACCTTGGTTGCCGCGGGCGATGATGTTCCCCATGAAGTGAACCTTAATGGTGTTGAGCATAAGAGGCGAATGCACCGGAATGCCAGCTGCTGTTACAACCTTGTCAAGTTTTTGGATGTACTTGTATTTTAGCGCAAGGCGTAGAGCGTTTTGAATCATAACCTCTGAATCTCGCACAAAGTCCGAAAGGATTGGAAAGATGCCCCAGTTCAGGAGCAGCTGACGCTGGACAACAGCCGAGGTTGTAACAGCTACAATGTTCTGTCGTGGTCGATATTTGCTGAGTATTCTCGGACTGTTACCGTGTAAGGTAGGAGTAACAATTGCCGCCGCGTCAATGTCGGTTGCCGTCAGATACGCGGCTTTGGCGGCTGAGTGGCCAATATCGCTTGTTGCCCGATGAAACGTGAAGTACTCTGCGCAGCGTTCGTGATACTCCTGTGAGTTTTCAACCTCAAGTGCAATACGATTGAGAGTTTCTACGGATCGGAGGGGATATTTTCCACTTGCCGTTTCACCGGAAAGCATGACAGCGTCGGTACCGTCAAAAATTGCGTTTGCAACATCCGTAAGCTCGGCTCGAGTAGGGTTGGGGTTGTAAATCATTGAGTCCAGCATCTGGGTAGCGGTAATGACCGGCTTGTTAAGTCTATTGCATTTTGAGATGATCCGTTTCTGGGCAAGAGGTATCTGTTCGGTCTCAAGCTGCACGCCAAGGTCGCCACGGGCAATCATAATTCCGTTAGAAACCCGTATGATCTCGTCGATGTTGTCGAGTCCTTCCTGATCCTCAATCTTGGCAACAATCTGCACATGTGAGGCATTTACGGTGGCCAACAACTCTTGGATCGTTACAATATCTTCAGGCTTGCGAATGAAAGAGGCAGCAATAAAGTCAATGCCCTGCTCAACGCCGAAAAGGATGTCGTCCCGATCTTTTTCGGTGATTGCCGGTAGCGAGGTTCTCACTCCCGGTACGTTTACGTTCTTACGGCTACCGAGCAACCCACCATTTTCTACAATGCAATGGATCTCGGTATCCTCGATTCCAACTACACGAATGTCTAAGAGCCCATCCGCAATGAAAATATGGCCCCCTGGCTTTACCTCACGCGGAAGGGCTTCGTAACTCACTGAAATTCGGTGCTCATCCCCCTCAACTTGCTCGGTAGTCATGATAATCTCGGCACCCTGTGTGAGGGTAATGGTGCCGCCGTCTTTGATTTTGCCGGTTCGTATTTCAGGACCTTTGGTATCAAGCATGATAGCCGCTGGAATTCCAGTTTCTTTCGAAGCCTGCTTAACCATATCCATGCGAATTTTTTGTTCAGCGTGATTTCCGTGAGAGAAGTTGAGCCTGGCGATGTTCACACCTGCTTTGATCAGGTCTTCTACCATCTCAAGGTTATCGACGGCTGGTCCAAGTGTGGCGACTATACGTGTCTTTCTAAGTCTGTTCATTTGTCTATTCCTTTATTTTGGTAGGTTCATCCACATGGATATCGGCTATTCCCCGACATGTACCCAAACTACTCGATTTCCTCAGGTTTCGGCTCGAGAAGAACGCGATATTCGGCTTCAGAGATGGTCTCTTCCTCCGGTTGCTCCTCTCTCATTTCATCAAGGCTCTCTTGTATGAGCACCAAGCTTCGTCGATGCCGTGCCAGCATTTCGCCATAACGGTTGTTGTGTGAATCGAGCGATTTTAGCAACTCGCTTTCCGATTGAGTTATGCCTGTGAGGCACTCGACAAATAGGCGTTCGGTGCGTAACAACGTACGTAGATAGTTCATCTTTCCGTGAACCATACCATGATCAACGAGGCTCAGACTTACTTTGTCCAGAGTTTTGTCGAGGAACTCTATGTCCTCGTGAACTCTAGCTGAAAAGTACTGGGGATCTAGCTCGAGATTCAGTGCCCAAGTAAGCGTTTTAATTAGGGTTGCAAGATAGAAAAAGTCGTCATCGTAATTCACCTGAAGCGACATAGGTGTCGAACCTCCGATGCCCGGTGCCTTGACAGGGTAGATGCCTACATGATACGTTCCCCAGACCTCTTTCCTACACCTACATCGAGGTGCAGGCAAACCGGACCATGAGGAGGATACCACATGAGGACATACGAGGCAATGTGCGTGTTCCGTGCAGAAGACGAGATCTTCAAACGCGGGAAAGAAGTTGTACGTGACGAGTTGCTCAAGCTCGACGCGTCAATTGTGAAAGAAGAAGATATGGGGCAACGAACCTTAGCTTACCCCATAGAAAATGCCCACCAGGCCCACTATTTTTACTACGTGGCCCAGATGGAGCCGTCAAAGGCTAACCAAACCGCAGATGCACTGCGTCTAAAGACCGAGCTGTTGCGTTTCATGATGGTGAGGCGGGACGACTAATCATGACAGATCTCAATCACG
>JAIVHN010000306.1 GCA_020201015.1 Spirochaeta sp.
GTAGAAGCACAGATTCTTGAAGCATTAAACGTTGACTTCATTGATGAAAGTGAGGTGCTGACCCCCGCCGACGACCGTTTCCACGTTGATAAAGATAGTTTCAAAGTTCCTTTTGTCTGTGGTTGCCGAGACCTGGGCGAGGCACTACGGCGCATTGGTGAAGGCGCGGCTATGATCCGCACAAAAGGTGAAGCCGGAACGGGCGATGTCGTGGAGGCCGTGCGCCATCTAAGAGAGCTCAACGGGGGAATTCGTAGGCTACAAGGACTACGACGCGAAGAACTTATGACTGCGGCAAAGGAACTTGGTGCACCCTACGAGCTGGTGCTTGAGGTTGCCGCAACCGGCAAGCTTCCGGTACCCAATTTCTCGGCTGGCGGTGTTGCAACTCCTGCCGACGCAGCGTTCATGATGCAACTGGGAGCCGAGGCTGTTTTTGTCGGATCCGGTGTTTTTAAGTCGGACAATCCTGCACGTCGTGCACGCGCCGTGGTTGATGCGGTGGCAAACTATAGAGACCCTGTAAAACTTGCCGAGATATCTTACGACCTTGGCGAGGCCATGGTAGGCATTAACACTGCTGGAATGGCTGGTACTGATCGGCTTGCGGTTCGAGGCTGGTAGAGTTTTCATCGAGTTATGAAATCGGACATATCCACACCAACCTCGTACGGGACACAACTCATTGGAGTTGTGTCCTATCAGGGTGACTTTCAGCGTCATATCCATATGCTACAAGGACTTGGCGTTAAAACTCGCGAGGTTAGAAATACCAAAGACCTTCTCGGCGTCCACGGGGTTATCATTCCCGGTGGGGAGAGTACCACTATTGGAATGTTGATGGAACGGTATGGAGTCGCAGAGGCACTGAGGTTACACGCAGCAAAACACATGCCGATTTTTGGCACTTGTGCGGGTCTAATTTTGTTGGCGCAAGACATTCTTCACAGCACGCAACCACGACTTGGGCTGCTGCCCATAGCGGTTGAACGCAACGCGTACGGTAGACAGGTTGAGAGCTTTGAGGCGCAGTTCAATTCGCCACTTTTTGGTGAAACGCCGCTGGAAGGTGTGTTTATTCGTGCGCCTCGCATCCGGACTTGCTCACCCGAGGTGGAGGCCCTTGCCAATTTTGAGCAGGAGCCAATTCTAATTCGTCGCGGCGCTATTCTTGGAGCAACATTTCACCCGGAGCTAACCCAAGATACCCGTATCCACCGCTACTTTTTAGACATGGTAACTGCCGCACAACTAAATCATTACAGCTAACGGCGGCGCGCTCGGTTGTACGCAAGCAGCTCAAGTAACACGCCTCGAAGTTCAACATCGACCCCATCTAAAGATTCAATGAGACGGCGTGCTTGGTCTGTTAGTTTATCCATTTCTGTATCAAGTCTCTCGCGTATACCATGAGCCTCTATACGTGATTGGACATAGGCCAGGTCGTCTTGCGTCAACTGCCGATTCCCAAAGATACCCGAGAGACGTACTCGTTCATCAGCGCTGGCAGCCTCAACAAGATATGCCCGATACAGCGTTTTCTTGTTTTCTCGGACATCCGAACCCGGAGCCTTGCCGATATCGTCCCCGCTCTCGTAGAGCCCAATCTCATCGTCCTTGATCTGGAACACAATGCCCATATACTCACCAATTTCGTGGAGCCGAGCGATTGCTCCTTCATCTGCCCCGGCAAGAACCGCGCCTAGTGACAGTGGCAGCGAGAAGGTGTACCGGCCGGTCTTGTAACGGTATACCTCCCGAATATCGTGGGGAAGAACTTCGGCCGGGTGAAACCCAAACGAGACATCGTTCATTTGCGCGACGCCGACAGAGATGATCTCTTGGGTAACCATGGATAAAAGCGTACGCAACGACTTATCTTCACAGTCGAGACGACTGAGAATATCCATAGCAAGAAAAGCCGAGACATCGCCAGCACATATTCCAAGTGAGAGTCCCAAGTGCTCTGTGTGTTGATAACCGTCGGCAACACCCTGTGCAACATAGCGGGCATGCACCGATGGTGCTCCCCGACGCTGCAAGTCTTCATCCATGATATCGTCATGAATTAGAAGAAAGCTCTGGAGCAGCTCCATCGCGGCCGCGGTATCTAAGATCGCCTCATCTTGAGGTCTCTCATACAGGCCCGCACCCAGTAAAACCAGCGCTCCGCGGATCATTTTCCCCCGACAACTGAACTCATTAAGTGACTCTGCGAGATCAAGTCCCCAGTGATTAACCGACTGTAGATACTCATGCCGTTCGTGCAGAAGATGTGGGAATCTTTGCGAAATCACAAGCTTGGCATTTACAAGATAGGAGTTCAGCATGTTGGCGGTTCCTTCATGTACCGAAAAGTAAGATTAGTTGGCACCCAGCAGATTACCAATTCCGCGTAGTACGATTCGAGAACGCTTTGGTTTAACCTTCCGTTCGTACACAACGAAAGGATTTTTTTCTATTGTACGTGCCGTCCAGTCATACATATCACCGGCGGTCTTTACGGCAGTGCGTGTTCGAAACGGAATCATGGCATAACCCTGCTCCGCTTCATTCATCCAACTGCGGTAACGTTCAAGTTCCCTGCGCACAAACGCAACAAAAGCATCAGGCTTAGACCGGACTTCATCTGCCTGTAATGAATCAAGCTCGCAGTTCTGCAGGGGTAAATAC
>JAIVHN010000146.1 GCA_020201015.1 Spirochaeta sp.
GCGGTATGCTGCGCAATGCCTGTGTCGCAGCGGCTAATCTTGGTGCGACGGAGCTGCTTGGTGAGTTGCTGCGTTTGAGCTCAGATGAAGATGAGCTTGTAGCGCGGGCTGCGCGCCAAGCCCGGGAGCGACTGACGTAGAACCGGACGCAATGCAGGATAACATGCCTTAATCAATGAATTGATGGAAGTCTGAAATGGTCTGTAAATCATGTAGCGCTGCAAATTCACGAATTCCGTCAAGCACCTTCTGGTGCACCGTCGGGTCAATGAAGTTGGCTGTTCCAATTTGAATTGCATACGCACCGGCGAGCAGGTACTGAACTGCGTGGTCGGCCTCAGTTATTCCGCCAAGTCCGACAACCGGAATCTTAATGGCGTGTGCTACTCGGTACACCGCAGCAAGGCCAACGGGGAAAATAGCCGGGCCCGAAAGACCCCCGGTCTTTCCTGGGAGCACCGGCCGCAAAGCCTTGGTATCAATCACCATTCCGACAAGGGTATTAATACAGGACACCGCATCTGCACCGCCCGCTTCGGCTGCGCGTGCAATTGCGGTAATGTCGGTTACGTTTGGCGTTAGCTTAATTATGAGTGGCTTTGAGCTCAGTTTGCGCAAGCGTGCGGTCAGTTGTTCAACCTCGGCCGGATTAGTTCCAAGCGCAAGTCCGCCGGTTTTGACGTTAGGGCAAGAGAGATTCACTTCCCATCCCCAAATGCAGTCCTCATCGGCAAGTTCTTCTATAACCCTTGCGTAGTCATCGCCCTTAGCTCCGGCAACATTAACCACTGCTGGGCAGGGGAGCGTGCGCAGGTACGGGATCTTAGCGGTCTTAAACCCGGCCAGCCCATTATTAGCTAAGCCGATAGAGTTAATCATTCCAGCTGCCGTTTCAATAATGCGCGGAGTTGCATTGCCGGGACGCGCCTCCGGAGTTACAGCCTTAGTGTACAACGCCCCAATTATGCTGAGGTCAATAAGTTTTTCGTACTCGCTTCCGTATCCGAAGGTGCCGGAAGCAACTCCCACCGGATTCGGCAGGGTGCCCGGCCCTATGCGAACACTTAGGTCCATACAATTGTCCTTGAGTCGAACACGGGGCCTTCCGTGCACACGCGCGCATACTCTTCCCCACCATGAACTCGAACAACGCAGCCCATACAGGCGCCGACGGCACACCCCATGGTTTGTTCCATAGACACCCAGGCTGGAGCATCAAGTTCCTCGGCAAGTTCGTGCCCTGCCGCCAGCATACCGTGGGGGCCACAGAGGTACAGTTCCGGGGCGCAGGCTTCCTGGCGAATCTCCTCTCGTGCAATATCAACCGCCGAGCCTTTGCGTCCGGCTGAGCCGTCATCGGTACAAAGTATTGTTTGTACCGAGTGTGACAACACCACCCGCGGTAAGTACTGAGCGGAACGCGCCCCGATTATGAGGATTCCGGGGTAGGGTGTCTGTGCGAGTCGTTCGGCCAGGAACAGCATAGGGCCCATTCCAATTCCCCCTGCAATGAGTATTGGCCTACGGCCGGAGCTGGGGTCGGGGAAACCGTTACCTAAAGGTGCGAGTATATCGAAGGGATCAAAAGGTCTTTTTGCGCTCATGAGCGTGGTTGCATGACCACGCCGTTGGTATATGATGCGTGCGGAGCTGTCTGCTCGGTCAAAACCTGAAAAAGCAAAAGGCCGCCGCAGCAACGGCACCGGTCCGTCCACTGTGCGAACCGTGAGGAACTGTCCTGGCTGCGGCGCTGGCGCCCATGACGGCCAGGCCAGCCTAAGCTCATAGTAGTCTTGGGCTACCGGACGGTTCTCAAGGACACTGGTTACAATGTGGGCCATGAATGACAAATGGTGCAAGGCGTCCGACGGGATGTCAGAATGTCCTGCCACTGCTCCTTGGTTAGTTCTTGCCGTGTAAGAATCTCGTTGGTGAAGTACTTAATGCTGTTACAGAGCTTTTCGGCAGTCTCGGTGTCAAGAGCGTGTTCCATTTTGCATGCAATGTCGGTTGCTTGTTCCGTATCAACGAGTAGCACGTTCTCCAAGAAACATTGCAACACCGAGTGACGTCGTTCTATTGCACGAGCTATTTGCATGCCCTCGGAAGTGAGGCTAATAAAAGAGTTCTTCTCGTAATTGATAAGCCCTTTTTCGCGCAGGTTTTTCACCGCGCCGGTAACCGAAGGCATTTGAACATTGAGATGTTCGGCAATATCTTTTACGCGCGCAACGCGGTTGCGGCGCTCGAGAACGAGAATAGCTTCGAGATAGTTTTCTAAGCTTGTACTTAGATTAATGTCACTAACCATCGACGCAAAGATAACTGATATTGCTCGCTTGTGCAAGTTTAGTTGATTCGAATCAACGTTTCGGGGTATTCTGCAGACATATAAAGCAAAAATTACCCACAAGGGAGACTTTTCGCGCATGGCACAGTACTCCGATCGAATGAGCGCGCGTATAGAAGCCTTAAGCGCAAAGTTTGCGGTGCAGCTTCCTGACAAACTTGACCTCATCCACGAGACCTACAGTGCAGTCTTTGCCCGAGTGAGCGGCGAGAGAGTTGAAGCAGCACTCGACACAACGAGCGAGGGCAGTAGCAAGAATTGGAGCAAGGCCAGTGCCGGGACGCGACGCTTGGTTGCGCATCTACGGAACGAGGTTGTCCAGCCGAGTTTTGACGCCGCCTACACAGCACTCCTTGCCGCGGTTGGGCCCCACGTACGGGAGCACAAACCCTACCATGAAGGCGATGCCAGGCCACTCAGCGACACAGCTGCGAAAAAAACAGTTTCCGGAGCACATAATACGTATTCGGAAGCTTCCTCCGGCAGTGAGTCTACGCTTCAAACCGAGCGAGCCACTGCCCACGACGATACCGGGACTTTGCTGCCGGTTGGTCCCGAGGACCACCCACATGAACAGGACGCCGACAGCTTTATTGTGTATCTCCTTGACGACACCCCGCCCCTTATTCCGGATCTTGAAGAACAGCTTGGGTTCTTCCGGATGCCGGTTTACAAGATCACATCGCTTGCAGAACTTAACTTCTCTGCGGTAGCAGTGGGTTTACGGCCTGAAATTAAGGACAAGATCATTCTCTGTGATTTTGCCCTGCTGGATAAAATGCCGGGTCTCGAGGAGCATCTCCAAAAGCTCACGAACGGGCCCGGATTTAGGTGCGTGGTTGTGTTTGTTTCAGATCGAGATGACTTCACAACACGCTTACGAGCCGTGCGAGCTGGCGGGGCGGCCTTCTTTTCGCCACCGGTTGATATCTCGGTGGTTATTGATCGCGTAGATGGGCTGCGGGGCGCCGGTACAACTGAGCCCTATCATATTCTCATTATCGACGACGACCCCGAGCAGGTCTCACACACCGCACTTATTCTACAACAGGCAGGTATGATCACCTCGGTGGTTTCTGACCCGTCACAGGTTGTGGCGGTAATGATAGAGTCTAGGCCTGAGCTCATTCTCATGGACCTGTATATGCCGGACTGCGACGGGTTTGAGCTCACGCGCATAATCCGCCAGCAGGACTCCTTTGTAGCTGTTCCAATTGTGTTTATCTCGGTTGAAAGTGACCGCGAGAAACAACTGGGGGCAATTGCAGCTGGCGCCGACGACTTTCTCGTAAAACCGGTAAAGCCAGAACACCTCGTCAAGGCCGTTTCGCTCCGGGCAGAGCGCACCCGTAGCATGCGGTATTTCATGGAACGAGACTCACTGACCGGCTTACTGAATCACTCTAATCTTAAAGGAAGCCTGGGGCTGGAACTGCAACGTGC
>JAIVHN010000195.1:0-15040 GCA_020201015.1 Spirochaeta sp.
CTGCATCGCATTAGCCGCACCGAGAAGTATGTTGAGATCGGTGCCGCCGTTACTGTCGGTACCCTCCTGGAGCTCTCTGCGCGTGTATTCCCAGAGATGTTTTACCAAGCTATCCGCCATATTTCCCGACCTGGCACGGCACATCTGGCAACGATCGGTGGTAACATCTGTGTACCGAACTCAATTATGACCCTTACTCCGGTACTCCACGTGTTCGACGCAAAAATAGAACTTCGACGTCAAGGTAAATCGCACTGGTTACCCCTCTCACGTTTCCGAGATGAGTCGGGCAAGACAATCATAGAACCAGGTGAGGTTATGACACGCATTCGCATTCCGATAAAGTCATGGGAACATTCACGCTTCTACAACTATGGTGCGGCGTATCTGCCCAACACCAACCCGTTAACTATTGCTGCGGTAGCGGAGACCGAGAAAGACATCCTGGCGGACATTCGTATTGCCCTGGCGGTAGGCGGCAAACACATTATTCGCAGACGCGAACTTGAAGCCGAACTTGTCGGACGGCGTATTCCGCTTCAACAACGAGATCTTGACTTACTGCACCGCCGGGTCGGAGAGATGCTTGAGCAACGCGGATACTTACGCGACCATGTCAGTTATGAGCGCATTGAACGCCTGCTTTCAGCCTTTGCCAACGGCATTGGAAGTTGAACCCCAAACTCTCATGCTTGCCCAGGCCCGATTCCGAATGCTATAGTCGAAGGCGGGGTATTACGTCTTGGCCAATTTTGTTCATCTCCACGTACATTCAGACTTTAGTCTCTTAAGAAGCGCGGCGCCAATTTCGCGACTGGTTGAACGAGCCGTAGAACTTGGCATGCCCGCCCTGGCAATTACCGACGACGGCAACATGTTCGGTGTTCTGGAGTTTTACAAAGCGTGCCGTCAGGCCGGGATTCAACCCATCATCGGGTGTGACTTTTTTCTAGCACCCGAAAGTCGGCACGACAAAACCGCCAAGGATCAGCACCCGGCACGCCTCGCCCGGCTACCAGTGCTGGCCTACAATTACACCGGTTACCGCAACCTTATCGAATTAGCGTCCCGTGCATATCTTGAAGGCTTCTACTACCGCCCCCGGATAGACATGGAACTACTTGAACAGTTTCATGAAGGGCTCATAGGTCTCAGCGGCTCCCTATCCGGCGAGATTCCCGGGCTCTTGCTGCGTAACCGTAGAGTTGAGGCTACCGAAGCGGCCCGCCGCTATAAAAATATTTTTGGGCCTGAGAACTTCTATCTGGCGCTGCACAACCACGGAATCCCCGATGAACATGTTCTCAACCAAGCGCTCATCGAAGTATCTCGCGAGCTTGAAATTCCGGTGGTAGCCGCCAACGAATCTTACTATGTTCTCCACGAAGACGCCGCAGCCCATGATGTTCTGCTGTGCATCGGCAACGATCGCAAGAAACATGAACAGAACCGGTTCCGTTTCAGCTCCACCGAGTTTTATCTTAAGACGCCCGAAGAGATGCTGGCTGCGTTTGGTGATATACCTCATGCCGTTGAAAACACAATGAGTATTGCCCGGCGGTGTGATCTCGAGATTGAACTTCCTGGCCCTCAGTTTCCCGACTACGAAATCCCGGAGGGTTTCACTTCCCCAGATGAATACCTGCGCCACATCACTATAGAAGGGCTTAAAGAGCGGTATCCTGAGAGAACCGATGAGATTCAAAGTCGCGCCGAGTACGAGCTCTCCACGATCATCGGTATGGGGTATACCGGGTACTTTCTCATTGTTTGGGACTTCATTGCGTATGCTCGTTCCTGCGATATCCCAGTGGGGCCGGGTCGCGGCTCGGGTGCCGGATCAATTGTCGCGTATGCACTCAAGATCACCGACATCGAACCCCTACGTTATGGGCTCTTGTTTGAGCGTTTTCTCAACCCAGACCGGGTGTCTATGCCGGACTTCGACATCGACTTTTGTTATGAACGTCGTGGAGAGGTTATTCAGTATGTGACCCAGAAGTACGGTGAAGACCGTGTCGGCCAGATCATTACCTTCGGCACGCTTAAGGCCAAGGCAGTGATTCGCGACGTTGCCCGAGCTCTTGATTTCACATTTCAAGAGACCAATGAGATTGCCAAGCTCATTCCCAAAGATCTTAAGATGACGCTGGCTAAGGCACTTGAACTGGAGCCCAAACTGCGAGAACTCCACGAGAACGGTGGGCGCAACCAGGAACTCATTGATACTGCGCTTAAACTGGAGAACCTGCACCGACATCCCTCAACGCATGCTGCAGGAATTGTCATTGGCAAGAAGCCGCTGACCGAATATGTGCCGCTCTTCAAAGACCCCAAGACCGGCATGATCTCAACGCAGTTCACCATGGAACAGATTGAGGATTGCGGCCTGGTTAAGATGGACTTCCTTGGGCTCAAAACGCTTACCCTTATTCGTAACACCGAGAAGCTCATTCGGCGCCGCGGCATAGAGTTTGACATTGAGACGGTGGCGGAACAAGATCCGGCGACATTTCGCATGCTGGGAGAAGGCTCGAGCAGCTGTGTTTTCCAGTTTGAAAGCCAGGGAATGCGCGGAATACTGACACGGGCAAAGCCTGAACGCATTGAAGACCTTATTGCCTTGAACGCGCTGTACCGCCCGGGGCCAATGCAAAACATAGACCAGTTCGTGGATTCTAAGAACGGGCGCATGCCTATTAGCTACCCATTGCCGGAGCTCGAAGCAATTCTCAAGGAAACCTACGGGGTTATTGTATATCAAGAACAGGTCATGCAGATTGTACAGGTGGTTGCTGGCTTTTCTTTAGGCGAGGCCGATATACTCCGCCGCGCAATGGGAAAAAAGAAAGAGGCCGAGATGGGCCGCATGAAGGCCAAGTTTCTTGAAGGTGCAGCGGCCAAGGGCATAGACTCCAAAAAAGCAGAGAGCATCTTTGAGCTTCTTGTTCCTTTTGCTGGCTACGGGTTCAACAAGTCGCATGCGGCCGCCTACTCTGTACTGGCATATAAAACGGCCTACCTAAAGGCCAACTACCCGGCTGAGTTTATGGCCGCAAACCTCACCAATGAGATGAACTCCCCTGACAAGTTTGCCGAGTACTTGTCCGACACGAAAAAAATGGGGCTTGCAGTACTGCCTCCGGATATCAACACCAGCGACAAGCACTTCACCGTATATGAGGGCCAAGTCCGTTATGGACTGCTTGGTATCAAGAATGTAGGAGCGGCAGCTGTTGATGAAATCCTACTTGTGCGGGCGTCCGACGGCCCCTTTGATTCTTTTCCCGCATTCCTTGAACGGGTCAATCTCAAGACCGTGAACCGCAAGGTTATAGAAACCTGTATTCAATGTGGCGTGTTTGATTCACTTGGCCTCTCGCGGGCGGTACTCTTACATAACTCGCAAACCTTCATCGACCATGCTGTAGCGCAAAAAGCAAGCACCGCCTTTGGTCAGACGTCGCTGTTTGACGGTGAGTCGGGTGAGGAGTTGGCAGGCCCGCAGATTGAAGAGGTGGAGGACTGGGATCTCGAAACCAGGCTCGGGTACGAACGGGAACACCTCGGCTTCTACTGTTCCGGGCACCCGCTTGACGGCCGCAAAGAGCTCTGGTTTGAACGCTCAACCATTAATCTGGCCAAGCTCCCCCCACCTGGGGGCGATACGGTGTATGCTCTTATTGGGCTTGTAGGTGAACCTCGTGTTCTTTCTACGAAAAACGGGAAACAACTTGCGTTTACCACTATCGAAGACTACAACGGGAGTATAGAAATAGTTCTATTCTCGGAGGTATTTGAAAAGTACCGCGATCGCCTGGTAGGAGAACAGGTACTTGGCGTACTTGGCAAACTGGAACAACGGGGTGAACGGCTCCAAATAGTAGTCGAGGAAATTCGAGAAGCAGAGGAGCTTAATGAACGCGATATCGGCACGGTCCATATCCGCATTCATGACGACTTTCTCGGTGAAGAGGACCTCTACAATCTCAGAGCCTTTCTGCACGAGCGGCGCGGGTCCTGTCCCGTGTGGCTGCATATAGGGTCAAATGGTGACGAAACAGTTGTCCGAGCGTCACAACAACTGACGGTATCCTCACGGGATGAAGTGCTTGAACAGATTAAGGAGTATCCGGGCGTAGCCGCGATCTGGCAACGTAAACCCGAATATATCGGCTCAGATAACTTAGACCAGAAATAGAAACACAAGACCAGGCGTTTACGCCAAGGAGAGGATCTTATGCTACAACAATTACTGCGAGCTATCAGCTCGCTTATCTCAATCTACATGATTCTGATCTTCGTTCGGATTATGCTCACCTGGTTCCA
Organism: Spirochaeta sp.; assembly: GCA_020201015.1. Taxonomy (GTDB): domain Bacteria; phylum Spirochaetota; class Spirochaetia; order DSM-27196; family SLAA01; genus SLAA01. The sequence continues at coordinate 4,330 of JAIVHN010000195.1, forward strand.
CACTGGACAGACCGGCCGTGTGGTGTATTATCTCTCGCGTGCGACCGACCCGTATCTCAACTACTTTCGACGGATCCCGCTGTTCCGTGAATCTATGGTTGATTTCTCACCCATACTTGCGATTCTCACACTTTCTATTGTCAACAACGTACTTACCCGTGTTGCGTACGCTGGAAACGTCACCTTGGGCTTCGTCCTTGCTATGATTCTCTCAGCAGTGGTGTCGGCCGCGTCGTTCGTCATCTTCTTTATTCTGGTCATTGCCATCATCCGACTGGTAGGGTTTCTCACACGCGCCAACACGGCTACCCCCTTTTGGGTATCGCTTGACCGCATTCTTCAACCTATTGCGCACAAGCTCATAGACAAGTTTGGCGGTGGACGCTCAACAACGTACCAGAATGCTCTCATGATCTTTGCGGCAAGCGCCCTACTACTACTACTGGTCGGCAACTTCCTTGCTGGCACCCTTATGACCTTCCTACTCCAACTGCCGATCTAAGCAGGGACCCAGGAAGGTGATCAGGAATCCAGGAACGTGATACTGTCGGAACTCCAGCTTGCCCCAGGAAAGCTTCCGGGCATAGGGCCCGCCCGCCGGGCAGACCTCCAACGGCTTGGAGTTAGCTCGGTTGCCGAGTTACTGTTGCTCTCGCCCCGCAGCTACGAAGACCGTAGCACGCCCTGCTCCATTGCACGGTCGCGTCCGGCTGCCGAGCCTGCCGCACGAGGATTAGAGACACCAACCCAGCGAGCAAACACCTACTGCACCGTAGTCGCCCACGACTACATCCGCACCTCGCGGGGCATGGTGCTTAAAGTACTGCTACGCGACTCCGAGGGTACCGTTGGAGCGCTGTTGTGTTTTGGCCGTAACTTCTTGGCAAATAAACTGCCTGTCGGCAGCGAGATTCTGCTTAGTGCTGTTTTTCGTTTTCAGTACGGCGAGTTCCAAAGTAGCGAGTTTGAGTTTGTGCAGGCTCCGCCAACCGAGCCTGAGACCACGGCGCCGCCAGCTCCCGCAGCAGGTTTTTTCCGGATTGAACCCATTTATCCACTCTCAGGAGGGCTCTCACAGACAGTCATGCGCGCGGCAGTCCGCAGTGCTATCGAGCAGTATGCTCAGAATCTCAGTGACGAGCTCCCTGAGGAACTCAGAGTTCGCCGTGGCCTTCCTACGCGTACCGCAGCCATCACAATGTTACACTCGCCTTCCTCCATCGATGAAGCAAACGAAGCACGCCGCCGCTTTGCTTACGACGAATTATTAGTGTTTCAACTGGCTCTTGGCCGCGAGGTCACAGCCCGGCCCGAGCGCCCGCCTATTCCTCCCTCAGACCAAGCTCAGGGCCGGGCAGCCCGCCTCATAGCAGCCCTTCCCTTTGAGCCCACTACAGATCAAGAAACCGTGCTTGAGGAAATTCGCGCCGATGCTTCAGGCCCTACGGCAATGCTCCGCCTTGTCCAAGGTGAGGTGGGCAGCGGCAAGACGCTTGTTGCTTTCCTTGCGGCCTTAGACTATATCGATGCAGGCCGACAAGTTGCCTTCCTGGCGCCTACCGAGCTGCTGGCACGACAGCACGCACAAAACGCAACCCGGCTACTCCTCCCACTGCAAGTTCGCGTTGAAGTACTGACTGGCTCACTGCCAGCGGGGGAAAGAAAGCGAGTTCAACAGGCGCTTGCATTAGGCACGGTAGACTTGGTCATAGGCACCCATGCGCTTCTCTCCGAGCACGTGGCTTTTGACAGGCTGGGGCTGGTTGTCATTGATGAGCAGCACCGCTTTGGCGTATTGCAGCGGGCCGCTCTCACCCAAAAGGCAAAGAGCGAGGCGCCGGATCTCCTGCTCATGACCGCAACTCCTATCCCCCGGACCCTGGCACTGACACTGTACGGTGAACTCGATATCTCAAGCATTCACACCAAGCCGGTTGGTAGACTGCCGGTAAAGACTCATCTTGCGTCCTCACAACGTGCAGATGAAGTCTACGCTCGGGTACGAGCGCTTGTAGACCAGGGTACGCAAGCATATTTTGTGTACCCGCTCATCGAGGCCGGTGCAAATGGCTTGGCTCTCCGGGATGCAGTCGGTATGCAGGCCTACCTTTCGTCAGGCGCTTTTGCAGGAGTTAAGGTAGGCCTTATCCACTCACGCATGCCCGAGGCCGACAAAATTGAGGTCATGCGTTCCTTTGCCGCCGGTGAGACTCCGGTTCTGGTGGCTACCAGCGTAGTTGAAGTTGGGGTCGATGTCCCCGCCGCCTGTTGCATTGTTATTGAGCATGCCGAACGCTTTGGACTTTCGGCGCTGCATCAGCTTCGGGGGCGAGTAGGCCGCGGTTCACGTCCTTCTTACGCGTTTCTGATCTACGATGAACCGTTAACAGATGATGCCAAGTCTCGGCTGCGCACACTCTACGAAGAGCACGACGGTTTTGCGGTAGCTGAACGAGATCTGCAAATACGAGGCCCTGGAGACCTCTCCGGTATTCGGCAGTCAGGCTTTCTTGGCTTTCGCTTTGCCCGTTTTCCCGAGCACGAGGCACTCCTCCAGACGGCCCGCCTCGACGCACGCGAACTTCTTATCCAAGATGAGGATCTTGCAGAGGACGCACACAAACCGCTGTCCCGTGCCCTGGAATTGTTTCTCAACCAACTTGGAGGAGCCCCATGAGGATTACCGGCGGCAAGTACCGCGGACGAAGGCTTGTCTGTCCGCCGGGAGAAATTCGGCCAGCCATGGACAAGATGCGTGAAACAGTTTTCGCAATTCTTGGAGATCTTGCGGGCAGTAATTTTTTGGATCTCTTTGCCGGTTCCGGGTCCATGGCCATAGAGGCGGCCGGTCGAGGTGCCTGCCAGGTCACTCTTGTGGAACGCGACAAGTCAAAGAGGAAGGTGCTGAACCGCAATCTCGAGCTCGTAGAAGAACCGACACAGGTGTTCTTTCTCCCAGTCGAGCGTTTCGTTGCTAGCGCCCGGGAGGCCTACGACTACATTTTTGTAGACGCGCCATTCCCCTACCGGCATCGAACAGACCTCCTGGGACGCATTGCCGTCTCACGCCTTGTCGGGCCCAACAGTATAGTTATGTTTCACTATCCCTCTGAAGATCCAATGCCGGAGAACGCCGGCACCTTAGAGCGCACCGATCTCAGAATATTCGGCCGATCTCTGGTAGCCTTCTACAGCCCCTGTTCCAAGGAAACCGAGCTTTTGTTATAGTCAACTCTGCTAAGGAGTAACACTGTGCCAAAAAAAAAGCGTTCCCTGCTCCAAATCCCTCAAGGAACCGAAAGTTTTTACCTTGAAGATGCGTACAGGCATCGCAAGCTCGTTGATCGAGTGACCGAACTGTTCTACAAATGGGGATACCTCCCAGTACAAACACCAATCGTCGACTATTACGACAGCTACCGCGCCTTACTCACCGAGAACGCCGATCGCGACGTCTATCGACTCATAGACCGAGACGGTGAGTTATTGATGTTGCGATCCGACGTCACGCTCTTCCTGGCAAAGCAAATGGGTATGATACTCAAAAGTGAAGAGCTCCCGGTGCGCGTGTATTACGCAGACACAATCCTCCGCCACGAAGCGGCCGACGACATCTCACAAAATGAGTTTTTTCAGACTGGAATCGAACTCATAGGCCGTCCGGACTTAGACGGTGAGCTAGAAGTTCTTGGGTTGTTACAAGAGACACTTGCTACCTTGGGCGCTCCGGATACCGTCACTCACGTTGGAACTCGTAGGCTTAGCTCCGGAATTCGCGCCCAACTTGGTGAAGCGGCCGAACGTCAGCTTATACATGCCGTCATTATGCGACAAGGAGACGAGCTTTCGGAAATTCTCGCTGACTACCCTACAAAACAACGAGACGCGTATCTCAGCTTATTTCGCTACATTGGCGATGCGGCTGGCTTACAGTCACTGCGCAAGACCGTTGCTCAAGACCTTGGAGATGAGGTAACGCAAGCACTTTTAGAACTTGAACATGTGTTTGCAGTTCTGAGTGAGCTCGATCTTGCCGACTCTTTTCGAGTTGATCTTTCAGAAGTGGGAAACCAACCTTATCACTCCGGTATCGTTTTTCAGTCCTACATGCACAACGTGGCGCACCCTGTGGCATCAGGCGGACGTTATGACGGTTTACTGGCTCGATTCGGCCTCGATGCACCTTCGGTAGGCTTTTCCTGCATGGTGCGGCGAATTGAAGAACGAACAAAGCTTACTGCACAGTCCGATCGGAGTTCAGGTTTAGGAACTTTTGCCGCAGCAGAGGGTGAAGACTTCGCTGCGCGGTTTCGTTCCGCCCGCAAAGCACGTGAGCAGGGAGAGAGTATCATCTTATGAACATGACAACCGCAACAGAACCCCTGACCATAGCAGTACCAAAGGGCCGGCTGCTTGACCAGACTATTGAGTTTTTTGAATCCTGTGGTCTCCGATTCTTGTTCGAAAAACGGAGTCTTGTCGCACATGAGGCAAATGGTCTTCTCAAACTAATACTCGTGAAAAACAGCGATCTCCCGGTCTATGTCAAACATGGCATTGCCGGGATGGGAATCTCAGGCGAGGACACGCTCTACGAATCCGGAGCAGAGTTTTACCACCTGCACACCTTCAATTTTGGGTCCACAAAGATGTGCCTCTGTTCTCGCGAGGACTACGACCCAAGCATGGACCAACGACAGCTGTCGGTTGCAACAAAATTTACTCGTTTTGCGCGCGATTACTTTCATGGGCAGGGCATTCCGGTAGAGATTATTCGCTTGGGTGGTTCGGTTGAACTGGCACCGGTGCTAGGCTTGGCCCCCTATATTGTCGATCTGGTAGAGACGGGCGATACACTGCGCGCAAACAAGCTCAAGGTCACCAAGACACTTGCAGAGATCCGGGTTCGCTTGATTTGTAACCCTGCCTACTATAAGCTTCACTATGAACGCATAAACGCATTCATTGCGCGCCTACAAGGAATCACTAATCCGGAGATGCCTAAGAATGAGTGAACAAACAGCTACGGTTGAACGTAAGACCGGCGAAACCGACATTAAACTCACCCTGAACTTCTCAGAGCGGTCCCCTATTGATATCAGGACCGGTGTGCCGTTTCTTGACCACATGCTGCATGCTATGAGCCACCATGGTGGCTTTTCACTTATGGTGGAGGCTATGGGCACAGGGCTTATCTTGTTTTTCGCGGCGAGTTTCCTCAGGAGTACTGTGGCGAGTTCCACGTCGTCCTGGTTCGTGAGTTTTTGCAGGCCCTGGCGAACCGCGGTGCCATGAACCTTCATACCGAACTCCGCTATGGCTTCAACTCGCATCACATGAGCGAGGCACTGTTTAAGAGCTTGGGCCGGTCATTAGCGCAGGCCTACAGTCCGCGACCTCAGGACCAGAATCAAGCTATGTCCACAAAGGGAATTCTTTGAAAGAATAGACAAGGGTATGTTTGAGGTGATATCGTACAATAGTATTACTTGGTATGTGTGATGGAAAAGCCAAAACTGCCTCCAAGTTCCGGATTCCTAAAGGTTGACCTTGGTGCGCCACCAAAGGTTAGTGGTGCAGATCGTGCTGCGTTAATTCGGCGTGGTAATGAGTTTTTTAACCAAGGGCGCTACGACCTTGCTAAACGGGTCTTTATCACGGCCCGCTATGGTGACGGTCTGATACGACTTGGGGACCAGCATTTAAAGCAGAACGATCCACTGGAGGCACTGCGTCTGTATCAAATTGCACCGGAGCCAAGTAAAGCTGCCGACCTTATTGAGCGATTTGCCGATATCGTTCGACGTTGGCTGGAAGAGGACGAATAATTGTGACTGCACATGAAGATAACTATGATGACTTTGAGATAGAGTTTGATCCGAGCAGCGGAGATACCCCGGAGCAGCTTGAGCAGAAAGAGCTTGCACACAAGGTTGCCGAGCTTTCTCAGCAGGCGTATCAGCTGCTCAAGGAAGACTATCTCGAGGAAGCTGAAGCACTTTTCCAGGAAATGCTTGGGCATGAGCCCGAGAATAACTACGCTCTGGTCGGGTTAGGTGACGCAGCGCGCAAGCGTCGTCGTTATCAACAAGCGGTCGAGTACTATCAAAAATGTCTTGCAACGCATCCAGAAAACAACTATGCACTCTTTGGACTTGCCGACTGCTACAAGTCCATGCGGCACTTTCACAAGGCCATTAACGTTTGGGAACGCTACCTCAAGCACGACAATGAGAACGTGACAGTACTTACACGCGTTGCCGACGCTTACCGTAAGGTGCGGGACCTGGAGAACTCGCAGCGCCTCTATATGCGAGTTCTTGAAATGGAACCGGACAACCCATATGCGCTCATTGGACTGGGACATCTACATTATGACTTCCGTGACTATCGCAAGGCATTGCAGTTTTGGGAACGAATGTATGAACTCAACGGTGATCAGGTTGATATTCGGGTGCTTACCTCAATCGGCAACTGCCACCGCAAGATGAAGACCTTTGAACGCGGCACGTACTATTTTGGCCGCGCACTCGAACGAGAACCAGATAATTTTTACGCCCTGTTTGGAATGGCCGACTGCTGCCGCGGACTGAATCGTGCAGAGGAGTCGCTGGAGTACTGGAATCGTATACTTGCCAAGGATCCTTCCAACAAGGTTATTCTTACGCGAGCCGGGGACGCATACAGAGGAATGGACAAATACGACTCGGCCGAGATGTATTATAACAAGGCGCTGAATATTGAGTACGATACATACGCTGTGATCGGGCTCGCATTGATCAACAAAGCCAAGGGAAACTATTCCGAAGCAATACAGGCTTTGGAGTCGGTCAAAACGGTAGAGCCGAAAAACCACCGGCTCTACACCGAAATTGCTGAGTGCTATCTCAATATGAATGACCCACGCAAGGCTTTAGAGGTGCTGCAACAGTTCCAAAAACTGGGAATTCGCAATCGCTATGTAAATGATCTGTTTGACCGCATTCGCAGCTCACATAGATAGATTGAAGCACCCAGGCCCCGGGTTGCTAAAGACCTCAAGACTAAGAGTCGGTCAAAACAGCCTTAATCCGCCGGACTCCCTGCGATGAACTTTGTTCCTTTTGTATCTTAAAACGACCAAGTGATGCAGTGTGTTCTACATGAGGGCCACCACAGACCTCTTTTGAGAAATCACCGATCGAGTAAACCTTCACCACTTCGTTGTAGCGGTCGCCAAAAAGTGCGGTTGCACCGGACTCACGGGCTTCACCTAAGGTCATAGTAGAAATTGATACCGGCAGATCACGCTCAATCTGCTCATTCACAATGTGCTCGACGGTACTCAACTGTTCCGGCGTCATTTTTTCGGAGTGAGAAAAGTCAAAGCGCAACCGATCTGCGGTGATATTGCTGCCTTTCTGAGCAACATGCTCACCAAGCACCTGCTGCAAAGCCTTGTGCAGCAGGTGTGTAGCGGTATGCAGGCGTGTTGTCATTTCAGAATGATCCGCCAAACCGCCTTTAAAGACACCTCCTTCGTCCATCTTGGAGGCTTCCTGGTGTTCGGCAAAAGCTTGCTCAAAGCCTTCACGATCAATGCTCAATCCATGCTCGGCAGCAAGCTCCTCGGTGATCTCTATAGGGAATCCGAAGGTATCGTAGAGATGGAAAGCCACCTTACCGGGTATGCGGCGACTTTCGTCCGACATAAGTTTAGGGAGCAGCTTTTCAAACTCATGTTCCCCTTTTTGCGGCGTAAGCAGGAAACGCTCTTGCTCATGCACCAGTCCGTCTACGATTTTATCACGGTTGTCCTTCAGGCTCGGATAGGCATGGGTGTACATCTCTACCACCAGTTTGGCGGGAGCCTCTAGAAAACTACCGTTGAGACCCAGTTTGCGCCCGTGTCGTACTGCTCGACGAATAAGCCGACGGAGTATATATCCTTGACCGACGTTCGAGGGCATAACTCCCTTTTCATCGCCCAGAATAAAACTCGCTGTGCGACAGTGGTCGGCAATAATGCGCATTGAGATATCTTGCACCGCGTCCGCCCCATAGCGAGCTCCAGTAAGTTCTTCAAGGCACGAAAGGATAGGCGTAAAGATCTCGGTTTCATACACCGAGTTTTTACCTTGGAGTATAGCTACAGTCCGCTCAATTCCCATGCCCGTATCAACACACTGCCGGTCGAGCGGTTTGTAGGTACCGTCGGCAAGCTTGTTGTACTGCATGAAGACGTCGTTCCATACCTCCATGAACTTCCCATCCGAAACACCCGGCCGGCTCTCGGCAGTACCCGGGATTCCGGTATCAACAAACATTTCACTGTCTGGGCCACATGGACCGGTTTGGCCCGCTGGACCCCACCAGTTATCCTGACGTGGCAGGTAGTAGATTCGTTCACGCGGAATGCCCAAAGATTGCCAGACCTTTGCTGATTCATGGTCGGGCTCAACCTCGTCGTCACCCGCAAACACCGTAATTGAAAGTTTATCTGGGCTAATTCCTAGCCATCGTTTTGAGGTCAGAAACTCGTAGCTCATGGTAATTGCTTCTTCTTTGAAGTAGTCACCCAGGGACCAGTTCCCCAACATTTCAAAGAATGTCAAGTGACTGAAGTCACCAACATCCTCGATATCGCCTGTCCGAATGCACTTCTGGTGGTTGACAAGTCGGTTGCCCGCAGGGTGCTCCTGGCCCAGAATATAGGGAACCAGAGGATGCATCCCGGCTGTAGTGAAAAGAACCGTTGGATCATTCTCAGGAATAAGGGAACTCCCGGATATGTGGCTGTGGTTTTTGGATACGAAAAACTCAATGTATTTGTCACGAAGCTCGTTTGCAGTCATAGTTGGAAAATACTATTCATGCACGCGGCCCGTGTCAAGAAAGATACGGATCCTCAGTAGATTTCGACAGAAAATCTGGAAATGCATACACCACAGTACCAGATTCACGAATACGCATCTCCGCGAAACCTTTCCCTGCGAGTTCTTCCAGCTTTGTTCGCACCTGCTCAATGCTGTAGTCGCCCTCAAGTGCGACCTCACTCGGTGTTGTAAGGCCGTGGTTCATTTTTGCGGTGCGCAGAATTACTCGTTCAATAGAGTCCTTGGGCTGACCGCCGAGCAGGATCGACCATTCCTTACCCAAGCCTTCATCAACGTACTCAAGGCTATCAAAGCGTGCCTCCCGCACAAGACGCGGCATAGCAAAAAAGTCGTGAATTGTGCCGATCCAAAAAAGCCCGCCGGTGAGCAGGTACAACACACCGGTACCAGCCTTACCCAGATAGAATCGATGTAGTCCCGCAAAACCAAGGAGCGACGGAATCCACAGGATATATGCGGTCTGCAGAGATACGTTCAATAGACGTCACCGGGGCGACGAAGCGTTATCTTGCCTTCTGCTTCAAGCGCCTTAATGCGCTCAAGGAATTCCTTAACCGCGGTGTCTACATCACTGCGTAGAACGGGTCCCATGTGCCGATATTCTTCAATAATGATAGTAGCTCGGCGTTCCGACACCCCACGGAGCATCTTCGCCCTCACCTGTTCATCCTTGCCTTTAAGAATAAGTGCGACGCTCTTGTCGTCAAACTCTCGCAGTACAACCGCCAGATCTTTCACCTCAATGTCGTCAAGCACATCCAAGGTCATGAGCAGCCCTTCAATCTCGTCGGCGAGTTCCGGCTCGGCTTCCCGCAGTTCACGCAACAGGGACTCCTCATTGGAGTAGTCCATATGCCTGAGTATCTCTGCAATAGTAGCGGTACCATCAAGCTCCAGATGCTCTGGTCGAGCATGGCGGTGTAGCTTCTCTCGCAGAGCGTCTTCCACGCGCGCCATGAGCTCCACATCCAGCTTTTTCGTGTTAGCCAACCGGAGCAGCACATCGGTACGCAGATCGCTCGGGAGTCCAGCGACTACCCGCGCGGTGTAGGCCCTATCAAGATGTGCAAAAATTGCGGCAAGCACCCCAGGGCTTTCATCACGTAACACGGGAACGACAGCGTCAGGTTCCAGGTCCTCAAGAAACGCAAAGCGCCTCCGGCCAGCCTCCTCCACGCGAGCATACAGCCTATCCGCCACAGCACTGCCAAACGCCCCTTCCAAAAATGAACGCGCTACCTCGGGACCACCTCGCATATTCGTAGTTTGAGCACCTACAAGCTCACGAAACTCACTGAGCAGTGCCTGTCCTCGCTCGGCCGATATCGGGCCGACCGCCGCAATCTCACGTGCAAGCAGCTCTACTTCATCTTCCTCGAGCAGAGACAACACCTGAACGGCATAGTCTTTGCCCAGTAATACCAGAAGCTCGGCGGCCTTACGTAAGGAACCTGCCGCAGGCTTACGTAGCTGCCTGTCAGGTGGACGAGCCGCCGTAGCGTTGGACACAGGCGTATCCTTGTCAGCTACTTTGAGTAGTCCATGAAGGGCATCTGCAACCTTACCAGCGCCTGGGGCGTCACTTTGCTTGCCGGAGGTCTGTTTTTGACCGGTGGCTTGCTCAGCGCCCATCACAGGCGTCTGAGGCGTCTGAGGCGTCTGAGGCGTCTGAGTGTCAAAGGACGGGGCTTTCCATACCCGATATGCCTTGTGCGCTTGGCTATGATCGTGTGGCTTCTCCATACCAGCTCAGCATATCGCCGAGTTCGGCGCCCGTCAATCATGTGGCAAAGCCTCTCGGGGGGGGTGGCAAAGCCTCTCGGGGGGCGAAAAAC
>JAIVHN010000195.1:15092-23514 GCA_020201015.1 Spirochaeta sp.
CAGGATCGACTGGGCCGACGCAAGCCGTGCAATAGGCACCCGGTACGGTGAACATGACACATAGTTCAAACCTACATTGTAGAAAAAATCTATGGATGCCGGATCACCGCCATGTTCGCCACAAATACCAATCTTCAGCTCGGGCTTGGTCTGTCGCCCACGCTCAAGACCAACTCGTACCAACTCACCGACACCAGACTGATCCAATGAAGCAAAGGGGTCGTGTTTCAGAATACCCTGAGCAAGATAGTACGGAACGAAGCTTCCTACATCGTCGCGTGAGTAACCATATGTCAGCTGCGTGAGGTCATTGGTACCAAAGGAGAAGAAATCTGCATGCTCGGCTATGCGGTCGGCAACGAGCGCTGCGCGAGGTATCTCAATCATGGTACCGACAAGATATTTAACCTTAACCTTCTTGTCGCTAAGCACTCGGTCAGCAACCTCAATACAGCGCGCCCGCAAATCTTCGAGCTCTTCCTCAACACCAACAAGCGGAATCATGATTTCCGGTAAAACCTTAGCTCCGGCTTTGGCAACCTCGCAGGCAGCGCTCATAATCGCCTCTACCTGCATCTCGTAAATTTCCGGGTAGCTTATACCAAGTCGGCAGCCACGGTGACCAAGCATAGGGTTGAGTTCCTGAAGCGACTCAATCTTGGCCTTTAGCTTGGCAACTGAGATGCCCCCAAGTTCCGCTAGTTCCTTGATGGCATCTTTCTCATGTGGCACGAACTCATGCAACGGTGGATCAAGAAGGCGAACAGTAACGGGGAGCCCATCCATTGCTTTGAAAATGCCTTTAAAGTCCTTTTTCTGCAACGGCAGTAGCTTTTTCAACGCTTTTCGCCGAGCCGCCTCGTCCTCGGCAACAATCATCTCACGGAAGGCCGTGATCTTGTCGCCTTCAAAGAACATGTGCTCAGTACGGCAGAGACCTATTCCCTCAGCTCCAAACTCACGTGCACGCTTAGCGTCTCCCGGTGTGTCGGCGTTGGTTCGTACGCCGAAACCCTTACCCGCAATTCCTGCACGCTCGGCCTTGTTTCGCACCTTGTCGGCCCAGGAGAGAAAAGTGGTGAGTTCCTTTGAAATTTTCGGGGCAATGAGGTCCACGTGCCCGGCAAATACCTCACCGGTCGTCCCATCTATAGTGATGTAATCGCCTTCTTTGATTTTGACAGAGCCGATCTGGACCGACTTTCCGGTAACTACCGCTTCACGGCATCCTGCAACACAGGGTTTACCCATACCACGAGCAACAACTGCTGCGTGACTTGTCATGCCGCCGGTTGAAGTCAGGACCCCCTCGGCAGCATGCATTCCGCCGATATCCTCGGGTGATGTCTCAGCACGAACAAGTACAACTTTTTTGCCCTGCTCTTTCAATTCTTCTGCTTCGTCGGCAGTGAAAACTGCGTGGCCAGTGGCCGCACCGGGGGAAGCGTTGAGGCCTTTAGCCTCTGGCTTAATTGTCTTGCGCGCTTTCGGATCAATCATAGGATGAAAGACCTGATCAAGTTGCTCAGAAGTAACCTTGGTCAATGCTTCCTCTTCGTCAAAGACACCTTCGGAAACCATTTCAACAGCAATCCTGATTGCGGCCGCACCGGTGCGTTTTCCGTTGCGAGTCTGGAGGATGTAGAGTTGCCCCTGTTCAATAGTGAACTCCATATCCTGCATGTCTTTGTAATGCGCCTCAAGCTTATCTTTAACGTCGACTAGTTGATTGTAGATTGTAGGGTTCTTCTTCTTCAGCGAGCTGATTGCCATTGGGGTGCGAATGCCAGCAACGACATCTTCACCTTGCGCGTTCTGCAGATACTCCCCATAAAAAACCTTCTGCCCCGTGGCAGGATCCCGTGAGAAAGTGACTCCAGTTCCCGATGTTTCGCCAAGGTTGCCAAAGACCATGGACTGCACATTAACCGCCGTACCCTTGAGTCCGGTGATATTGTTGATCTTACGATATTTAACTGCTTTCGGCGTGTTCCATGAGCCAAAGACCGCGTCTATAGCCGCCCAGAGCTGTTTTATGGGATCCTGCGGAAAGCTGTCCTTGGTGTGCTTCTTATACACTTTTTTGTAAAGTTCAACGAGCTCCTGTAGATCTTCCGTAGTCAACCCGGTGTCTAACTCGACCCCGCGCTTTTTCTTCATTTTTGCAAGCTCTTCCTCAAAATCAGCATGCGCAATGCCCATAACAACATTTCCGAACATATTGATGAAGCGACGGTACGCATCCCAAGCAAAACGTGGGTTACCCGAGACACCGCTTAATCCCTCTACGGCTTTGTCGTTGAGTCCAAGATTCAACACCGTATCCATCATTCCCGGCATAGAGACGGCTGCTCCCGAACGCACCGAGACAAGCAGTGGATCCTTGGAATCCCCCAGCTTCTTTCCGCGCACCTTCTCAAGGGCGCTCAGGTGCTTTTCGACCTCGGCTTCAAGCGTAGAAGGGTACTTCCCATTCTGGGTATAATACTCCTCGCATACGTCTGTTGAGATAGTAAAGCCCGGTGGTACAGGAACCCCCGTTTTGCTCATCTCGGCAAGATTCGCACCCTTGCCCCCGAGTAACTCACGATGATCTCTACCGCCCTCTGCTGTTCCATTTCCAAATGAGTAAACGTACTTTTCCGGCATAAGCCAATACCCCCTAACCGGTGTTTCTAAAGATGTTATTGTTATTGTATATGATAACTGAGGAGACACAACAAAAAAAAGGGACTTGATACCCAAAAACGGATACCAAGTCCCAAGTTGTTTGCTATTTTCGTCTGTTCTGTCGGCTCATCGAAAAATTAGGCGATGTATGACTCCAACAACTGGCTACGCTTAGGGTGATTGTTTGATATTTTTGTCTATTCTGTCAGCAAGTCACATTTTAGGCGATGTATGACTGCAACAACTGGCTACGCTTAGGGTGCTGCAGCCGTTTAATTGCCTTCTTTTCAATTTGACGGATGCGTTCTTTGGTGAGGCTGTAGCGGTCCCCAATTTCTTTTAATGATAAGGGACTTCGTCCGTTAAGGCCAAAGCGGTACTGCACAATTTCCGCCTCTTTGTCACTGAGTGTCGCCAGAATTTCGTTAATATCATTTTTTAGAGCCTTTTCGACAACGATGGTCTCAGGGTGTTTGTACCCCAAGTCCTCGACGAAGTCACCCAGAAGGGAAGAATCCTTTTCTGCATAGACTGGAGTCTCAAGAGAAATGAGCTCTCGCGATATATTAACAAGGTCTTCTACATGCTCTTGCTTCATATTAAGGGTTTTTGCAATTTGTTGCATCTCGGAGCGTTCGCTACGCCCTCCCTGCACTTCTTTCCGAACCTTCTCAATTTGAACGAGCTCGTTAGCTCGGTTAAGTGGGAGTCGGATCATTCGTGACTTCTCACAAATTGCCTTGAGAATGGCCTGACGGATCCACCATACTGCGTACGAGATGAAGTGGTAACCTTTTTCGACATCAAATCTCTCAATAGCATTCATAAGCCCAATGTTCCCCTCACTAATGAGATCGGAGAGAGCTAATCCTTGATTTTGATATTTCTTGGCTACATTCACGACAAAGCGTAGATTAGCCTGAATCAGCTTATCTTTACACGCTTGATCACCGTCGGCGGCGCCCCGCGCATACTCATTTTCTTCGGCACGAGTAAGAAGCGGTATTTTATTTATTTCCTTCAAGTAAATTGATAGGATGTTTTCATCATCACTGTTCGAACGCTCAAAGCTTGTCTTAACTGCCTTTCTTGTTGATGCTGCGGACATGTGCACCTCCTGGCACCCTACTTGCAATATATGTGCCTATATCGAGCCATGCTAAGATAATTATAATTCATTGACCCACAAACATTTAGCGTGACGATGAGATCGATGCAGAAATACCGAATTATCGCAATGGGTCATAACAGCCCAACTGCTTAGTTTTCACGAAATTTTGGGACAAAATTTCCCAATTCCAAGTTCTGCGGCGCTTTGAATGCGCCCATGACAACGAAAATGACTCAGTCCGCTGCCACACCAACATCGTCGCTCTGGTTGTAGGCGCTCGCCTCGGTCGAAATCTACCTCAACCATGGGATCCTGAAAGTCAGGAGGCAATTCAACGTAAGGAAACACAATCCGGACGCGCCCAAAAGCCTCAATGAGCTCTGTCGCTGACCCGTTGGAGCGCCTTATTTGTTCCCACTGCTCTTGCCAAGTATCCAATAGGAGTTCTACCAGCATATCTGCCTCTGCCGGAGTAGCAATACGGCGTGTGCGTTTGCGTGCAAGATAACGACTCAACTGTACACCAAAAAAAGCATGCCGCGCATCTTCCTCGTAAGAGGCTTTACGCAACATCCCAAATTCATTGGTCAAACTCAGTAGGCGTCGCTTAGCAGGACCACGCTTGCGGCAGCGAACTGCATTAACCAAGAGGGCAACGGCACGACCACCCTCTCCTCTATGCAACGCCTCCGTTGCAGCCGCACAGTAGCGTGACGCCATACGGCGCCGCACGCCAAGGAGAGAGCCCTGAGCAGCATCACACCGCTTGACCGCTCCAACTGCTCCGAATGCTATGTCAGGTAATTCAGTCATAGAGCCAGCTGTGCATGAATAGCCGGGGCAGCTTTCGGATAGCTGAGAAATAAGTTTTTTCTTGTATTTGTTTCGCAGAAGCATTTGAGGATCCACTCCACAAACATACGAACCCTGATGCCCAAGCGGCAACGCTTCATTACTTCTTGACCTCCTCCGGCCATGTGCGTATATTCAAGGGAACAATTGAACATTCAAACACCGCGCAACGGATAAAACCGACAGGAGGAACACACATGAAAATAAAGCCGCTTGGTGATCGCGTATTGCTCATGATCCAAAAGGAAGAAGAGAAAACGAAAAGTGGTCTCTTTATTCCCGAAACAGCGCAAGAGAAGACTCAGACGGGTGTAGTGAAGGCTGTAGGGGACGACACCGAAGCCATCACGGTCAAGGTTGGTGACAAGGTAATGTACGATAAGTACGCCGGGACCAACATCAAAGTTGACGGCGCTGAGCACCTCATTGTTAAGATGCAAGATCTCATTGCAGTGGTAGAGTAAAGCTGGTACGTGACGTTCGCAGGTTGTGTAGCAACAATGGCCTCCGCTTCGGCGGAGGCTTTTTTTGTGCCCCCGTGGGGATTAATCGAGCAGCAATCAACCTGCATCACATCAGGAAAGAAGTATCAACAACGTAGTCACGGGTAAAGAAAGCGTAGTCACGGGTAAAGAAAGCGCTCCAGTTCTTCCAGCAGGCGTTCGCCGGTATTTTGAATGCTACGAGGCGGCCCCGGAAGCGAGTCAAGGAAAACCTTACCGTAACTTTTCGTTGTTAGCCGTACATCGGTTATGAACACTACACCGCGGTCGTCGCCGCGACGCATAAGGCGCCCAAAACCTTGTTTAAGACGCATAACTGCGGCCGGAAGAGCCAACTCAAAGAATGGATTTCGGCCCTGAGCTTTGAGATAATCCATACGGGCAAGCAGCACCGGATCGGTAGGAACACGAAAAGGTAAGCGGCAGATAATGACCAGCTGCAAGGTCTCACCGGGAGCATCGACCCCTTCCCAAAAACTGTCGGTGGCAAACAAGGCGGTTGCCGGTTCCTCAACAAAACGACGCAGCAACCGCGACCGCTCATCGTCACCTTGACGCATAACTGCAACCCCAATTGCGGCAAGGCGCGGTCTAACTGCGTCGGCCAAAACTCCACCAGGTATGCCTCGTACTCTAAAGCGTCGGGCGGTGGGGCGTCATTGGGCACACCTAACAGTACATTGGTATCGTAACGAAAAGGCGAAGGAAAAACCCGCAGTCGGGTTCGCTCCAAGCCAACATCCAGGCCGACCCGCCCCGCCCAGTAGCTGAAGTTTTCCCCGACGGTCAGCGTTGCGCTGGTAAAAACAACTGTGTCATACGGCGTGAAGACAGCCTCTTCCATAACGTCACGAATAGAGAGCGGTGTCCGCTGCAGTCGTGGAGTCGGAACCCCTGCCTCACTGCGGCGCTGTTCAATCCAGTATACCGAGGTAGCATCGTCCTCATGCTCAACAAAGCGCCGACACAACGTGGCCGAGCCTTCAAGCCTGCGGATAGCACCGCGCAACTCATACACCTCTGCCGAGTCCGATGCTTCGTCGTTAAGCACCGCGTAGAGATCGCTCAAAAGCCCAAGCAGATGCAGCAAGTCATGCCGCAATGTGTCCAGCGCAGGGAAAAGACTGGAGCGATACAGCGACCCCTCGGTGCCAAGCAGACGTAGGTTAAAGCGGCCGTTGAGCACTTGGAGTGTGTCGGCGTCGGCCGCGCTTATAGAGGTCTCAAGCTGCACGAGCGCCGTCTCGATCCGTGTCAACGCCTCCTCTTTGAGGAATCCGGCCTCTTGAATTCGCATGAGCAAACCAATACGGCGAGTACGTCGGACCCGAAGCAGACGGGATAAGTTCCGACGCAGTGCAGCCGAGGTGTGACTGTCGGAGAAGAATGAGGTGGCACTTGCCTCTATGTTGTGCGCCTCATCAAATATGATTCGATGGAAAGGCGGCAGGACCGCTGTTCCCTCAAATCCAAGCCCCTGCACGCGTATGGCAAGATCCGAGAACAACAAGTGGTGATTCACCACCAAGACCCGGGCCCCGGCTGCCGCCTTTCGCGCCTTGGCAAGGAAACACTTCTCGCGGTGCGAACAACGCAGCATGAGACACGTATCGGCCTCGGAACGCAGCTTCATCCAGAGAGACTCGGGCACCATAAACGGTACATCGCTGCGTGAGCCGTCGGCGCTGTTCTCCGCCCAAGCCCGTATGCCCACCAGCTCGTCCTCACCCTCACCAAAGAGCTCGTTCTCCTGAGTGATCTCCTGTAGGCGATTCCAACATAGGTAGTTTCCGCGGCCTTTCACCAGAACCGCAGGTACCGCCTCCGGTAGCATTCGGTTGACGGCCGGAATATCCTTCTCAACAAGTTGTTGCTGCAGATTAATAGTTGCCGTTGAAATAACGACTCGCTCTTCATTAGACGCGGCCCACAGCATGGCTGGAATAAGATAAGCAAAGGACTTCCCGACGCCTGTGCCAGCCTCTGCGGCGGTAACATGGTCGTCATTGAATGCCTCGGCAACTGAGCACAGCATCTGGATCTGGCTCTCACGACTCTCATAGCCAGGAATCGTGCGCGATGCTGCTCCTCCGGCCTCCAGATACTCTGCCGTACTTGGTATGTTAAGTGGGCGTAACTCGGCGCGGCGTATTGGCTCGGCTATAACAAAGATTTCACTAAGAGAGTTGTTGACGATGTAGCTGCCGATGCCTCGATTCCCAAGTTCAGCCGCAACCGCGAGATCCGGTGCGCTTGGTCGCAGTACCCCGGAAGGATGATTGTGCACCACAACGCTGCCACGATCCATATGTGGATAAAGCGCCGGAACAGAACTCGCACCACCACGCGCCGCTATGTTGACAGAATCTATAACACCGACCTCATCCAGCTCACAAACAGCAAGAACTTCGGCGCCATCTACCTCATCGATAGCCGCCTTAAGCTTATCGCGAGCCCCGGCCGAGATTCGCTCACTTATCTGCATGAGTATGCGCGGTAGACAACCCTTCGATGAGCGAGATCAGTCGGGTACGAATAGACTTCCCAACCTCGACCACCTCTGCATGGTCAAGTTTACCCTCGCCTAGTCCGGCGGCTGCATTGGTCACGCTTGAGAGGCCAACCACCTTCATACCAAGATACCTGGCCGCAATAGCTTCCGGTACGGTAGACATCCCAACCAGATCGGCGCCCAGAGCTTTGAGCATGCGCACCTCGGCCGGGGTTTCATAACTTGGCCCAGGAACTGCCGCATACACACCCTCTGCTAAGTCCGTACCGGCAACCGTGCGGGCAAGGCCTCGCAAGCCTACGTCGTAAACCTCGGTCATATCGGGAAAACGTGGACCCAAACTATCGTTGTTTGGACCGGTTAAGGGATTGCGTCCGAGCAGGTTTAGGTGGTCTGAAATGAGCACGATATCTCCCGGGCGATAGGCCGGGTTAATAGCTCCAGCGGCATTTGTCAGTACTATTGTTTGCACGCCAATTGAGTGCAGCAGAAAAACCGGCAACACAAGCTGGTCAAGCGAATACCCCTCGTAAAAGTGAGACCGACCCGCCATAATAGCGGTAGTCTTCCCAACCGTCAGGGTCCCGCTATGTCCAGCAACTCGCGGTTCAGGCAAGCCCGTAATATCGCCGTACGCAACGACATCGCCCTGAAAGGCCTGAGCAGCCTCCGAAAGCCCGGATCCCAGTATCACACCAAAGGAAGGGGCCGCGCTCGTTCGGCTACGAACCGAGTCATGCGCTGCAGCCAGAAGTTGGTCAAATTGTTCTTGCA
>JAIVHN010000307.1 GCA_020201015.1 Spirochaeta sp.
ACCTTCACGTGCGCAGGTCAACGAGCAGGAGAGTCGTATCGAACTTCCTGGTGATGTAGATCTCCAGACGGTACGCTACTATCCGGCACCGGTAGAGGTTGAGAGCGCAACAGACCGCTTCTTTCAAGATGGCGAGTTTGACATTGCAGATCAAGCCTACTTAGACATGCGGAACGCTTATATTAACATGGCCTATCGGGGTTGGGCGGACACTCGTTTCAACGGAGGTTCTGGTACCTGGAGTAGACTTGGTGCTACACGGAGATTCGATGAACGTATTCTCACTGCCTACCTTGCCGAGGCATGGAATCGTAACGACTACACTGGCGCCTTCAACAACATGCGCCGGGCGGCGGATCAACACAGAGCTGACGTTGGCCTGCTTTCAAGCCCCTTCCTTGGCGACCTCGACACCGTTCGTGCCCGATTTCTTGAAGACGACTCGGACCGCGCCGCCGATCTGTTACGCCGGGTACGCAATAACGATGTGGACGTGTTCACAACGCCAAACATCCTCCAGTTTGCTCGAAACCGGGCAGATAATGAGCTACTCCAGGGTCTTATGGCCATGGCCGAACGAATAGATCCTCGCGAGCTCGATATGCCGACCGCCATTGGTGTATTGCGGGCTGCTATCGAAAGCAGAGACATAGGCCTGGGGACGGCGACACCAATGTCCCGTTTCTTCGGCATTGCCGAGGAGCAGATACTACCCGAAATCGTTCGAGTCGAGGAAGGTTTTTTCCTGCGTACAGGAACCGGACAAATTGATCTAGAGCAGTCTGTGAAAGCCGGAGTGCTGCTCAACGAACTCGGAGCAATGCGGGACAATGCCGTGTTTCGCCGCGCCGGGCGCAACCTTGTGAGCTCAGCCCTTTCTTTATCCGATCAAGAGGGTTTTCTTCCACGGACTCTTTTTGTCCGCTCCAATGAGCTTCATGGCTCGGAAGGCGCTTTAGGCCCTGAGCTTTTGTATGAGGATATCCATGAGAATCCCAACTATCCTTATTTGATCTCCCTCCACGATGAGGTAGGCCCCGGATCATGGGTGTACACGATTGTAGATATAGATCTGGTTGAACAGGGGCAGAACGAGACCCGCTTCACATTACGCTATCCACGAAATCGAACCCACTACATCATCATGCAGGGCATTGAACCATTTGAAGAGATGGAGCTGTTTGGCCAAGCTTGGCGCAATGACCCATCCTTTGAAGCGTATATCAAGGGGCGGAACTATGTTGCGTCGTCGCGGACGCTACTCATCAAGTACAACGATAACTCCGTCGAACGTGACATCGTCATTCGCTATAATTAACAAGGTAAGCACCATGAAACCCAATTTTCAGTCTTTAACTACGGCCACTACTTTTTATTTCATGCGTCACGGCGAAAGTGAGGCCAACCTCGACGGTCGCATGCAGGGCCGCACCGAGTCGCCACTGACTCATTGTGGGCGTACTCAGGCTACTCGTGCCGGGGCCTTCTTCCGTGGTCGTGGAATAACAAAACTTTTTAGTTCGCCACTTGGTCGGGCTCGTGAAACGGCGGCGTTGGTCAGACTTGGCGGAGAGCTGCCTGAGCCGGAGACCTTTACTGATCTGCAGGAACTCGATCTCGGGATATTCTCAAACCTTAGATACGCGGAACTCGCTACGCTGCATCCACGTGAGTTTCTTGCCTTCCAGGCCAAGAGCTGGGCGGCGGTTCCGAACGCAGAACCAAACGCGCTACTTAGCGACCGTGCGGGCAGGGTGTGGACGCATCTCATTGAGGTAGCAAATGCAGGCCACACCGACATTTTAAGTGTAAGCCATGGGGGCTTCCTCCAGTGGATAATTAAGGCAACCTTTGGTAACGACAACGAGGACTGGATGCCTATGGTGGAAGCCCAGAACTGCGGAATTTTTATTTTTGAAGCTCGCCCGGTAGATGCAGCTGAACCTGGAGAAGAACCGGCCTACTACGGGATTTGGCGACGTATGAATTACCAGGTACCGGACCAGGTACCGGAATAGCCCCTTCTCTGCGAACGCAGGTTCGGGCAAGATCAACATGCACAAAGGAGCGGCGCATAATGCGGACACTACGGATTGCAGTCCTACCGGGTGACGGAATTGGACCTGAAATTATGGCGGAAGCTGACAAGGTACTCAGCGTACTTGGGGAGCGTGTCGGTTTCGAACTGGAGGAAACTCCGGCGGATGTTGGGGGCGTCGCTATCGACAATCACGGTGAGGCACTACCGCAGTCCACGATTGATGTATGCACAGCTTCAGAGGCAATTCTTTTCGGCTCAATCGGTGGTCCAAAATGGGAGCACTTGCCGCCGGAAGAACAACCCGAACGCGCTGCATTGTTACCGTTGCGCAAACAGTTTGGTCTGTACGCAAATTTACGGCCCGCGGTAATATTTCCGGCACTGCGAGACGCCTCGCCACTCCGGCCGGAGGTGATTGGTGAGTCGCTGGATCTCTTAGTCGTCCGCGAGCTGACCGGTGGGATTTACTTCGGCACCCCGAAAGGTCGTGACGGTGACCGCGCATACGACACGCTCCCCGATATACAGCTTAACCACATGTATGTGGACAATGCCGCTATGCAGTTGGTCCGCAATCCGAGACAGTTCGATGTTGTCTTGTGCGGCAACATGTTTGGCGACATTCTCTCTGACGAGTCCGCAATGATTACCGGCTCTTTAGGAATGCTGCCGAGTGCCTCGCTTGCCGCAGCCCCTTCCGGTGGCGGGAGTTTTGGCTTGTATGAGCCTTCCGGCGGCTCGGCCCCTGATATTGCCGGGCAGGGTGTTGCAAATCCTATTGCCCAAATTCTGTCGGCAGCAATGATGCTTAAGTACAGCTTTGGACTAAACTCGGCTCACGACATGGTCTTCTCTGCTATCAGCTCCGTGCTTGAAAGCGGTTATCGCACTCGAGACATTGCCAGCACGAGCGGGCAAGATACGGTAGTGTCGACTTCTGAGATGGGTGACAAGATTGCCGAGTTTATTCACGGCCGCGTAGCACATCTATAACCGCCTGTAGCGGAATATCACTCACCTCAAGCAATACCAAGAGATGGTAGATGAGGTCCGCGGCCTCGTTGCGAATGTCCTCGCTTGTACGGGCAAGTATTAGCTCTATTGCTTCTTCACCGGTCTTTTTGCGAATCTTGTCCTCGCCTTCGCGGAAGAGATAACTCGTGTAGGACCCCTCCGGCAGATCCCTGCGACGAGCCGAAATGAGCTGTGCAAGGCGCTCAAGCACGGGCTCGGCGTTGGCCGCGGACGGCTTCGTTGTGGAACCCTGCGCCGCATGCCTTTGGGGCTCGGAAGGGGACATGGCCCCGTTGCCCCCTTCTGTGGATCCGTTACCGGCCGGAAGGACAACCGCCTCATACCAGGCGCCACAATCACGCAACTCCTGCAAGCTGATGCTTCCCTTATCGTATGGTAGCACTCGACCGCCCTCGGGTTGATACACCCACAGCTCATTGTTCTCAAGGCTCTTACGGAAGGCCTTTGCATTTTGCAAGGCCGCAGCTACTACATCGCCCTGAGAAGATCGAAGTACTACTGGCTTGACATCGTTTTCCAGTTCTGAACTCACCAACTCGTTTCCTCCAATGCCGCAGGCTGCTTAGCAAAAAAGGCTGCCGGATCGAGCTTGCCTTCATAGATAGCACGGCCCGCGATTACACCTACAATGCTCTTGTGACCCTCACCAGCAACCCGCTCTACATCCTCAGCCGACGCAATTCCCCCGGACAGAATAACCGGCAAACCACAACTCTCGGCAATGAGGTTCGTGCGCGCAATATCCGGCCCCTGCAGCGCACCGTCCTTCTCAATGTTGGTGTAGATGATCCCACATGCCCCCAACTCGCGCGCCCGTTTTGCAAGAGTTATATCCTCAATTCCGGAATCCTCTTCCCAACCCGAAATTTGCACCTTACCGTCACGGGCATCAATACCTGCAAGAAAAATACTCCCGTAGTGGCCCGTCCAGCCTTCAACAATCTGTGGCCTTCTGGCAAACGCCGTTCCTACTACGAATCTGTCAATTCCAATATCAAGGAGTTCCTCGATATCGTCCTCCGACCGAATTCCACCACCCAGCTGCAACGTACACTTTACCGCACGTCGAATCTTGCGGATTTTCCCTCGATTCATGCCGCTATCACCCCGTGCGGCATCAAGATCTACCAGGTGAATCCGCCGCGCACCGGCCGCCTCAAACTCGCGAGCTACAGCAACCGGGTCTTTGTCATAGATAGTTGACTCCTCGAAGTCACCTTGGAGAAGTCGTACGCATTTTCCTCCCAGTATGTCGATAGAGGGGATTAGGATCATCGTTCATCTCCTTGCTGAAGTTCTTTTAATAAGCTGTATAGGATTTCGTAGCAAAGCCTTGTCAACAACGCCGACAAGGCAGAACAACTAAAGTGTACGCGCTCCTTGAGTACAAAGCAAGCAAACCGTTCCGGCACTTTAGTCTTCGCGTAGCGCCCGAAACTTAAGTTCTTCCCCAGCGTAAAAGGGAACAACTCCGTGATACTCTGCGGGAACTGTCCACGGCTGGCGCTCAAGTCTCAAATGGCCAGGATTCAAAGGCAGCTCATAGAACTCGGCGCCGTAACGCGAAACAAAAGCCTCCATCGCCTCTATCCAGGCCGGACGATGTGCTTCACCTCCGCTGTCAAGAACCCCGGGGTCGATCCCGGCTACAGTTTTACCATTGTCGTTACCGTTACCGCCACCGCCACCATTGCCGTTGCCGCCACCATGGCCAACGCTGCCATGACCAGCGCTACCCGTAGCGGCGCTCAGGTGTTCCTCAAAAAACCCAGCCAACAACGGTAGCGATACCGGCGCCGTATACACACCGGCAC
>JAIVHN010000147.1 GCA_020201015.1 Spirochaeta sp.
CCGGAAACCACCCTCAAGAACCAGCAGTTATGTGATCTCATCCAGGCCGAGTTGAACGCGCGGTCGCAGGGATCGGGTGCGTCGGTAGACGCTCAGCCTCAACCCGCTTCCATCCAAGCAGTGATTGAGCTGCTTGATGAGGGGGCGACCGTGCCCTTTATTGCCCGCTACCGCAAGGAACGCACCGGCAACGCGGATGAGGAGGTTATTCGGAAGATCGAGGACGCCGCAAAGCAGGTTCGCACCCGTGAAGCCCGCCGCGCTGCGGTCCGAGCATCGCTTGAAAAGCTGGGAATGTTGAGCGAGGAGCTCTCGGCGCGGCTTTATGCCGCCCCGGATATTTCCTCCATTGAGGACATCTATGCTCCGTACAAGCCCAAAAGGAAGACGCGCGCATCGGCTGCAATCGAGGCTGGCTATGCTCCTTTGGCCTTTGCCGTTTTGTGTGGGGTAGCTCAAGATGCGCTGCCCTTACCCAGGTCCGCCGTTGCGGAGGAGGCCGGTGCGGAGGAAGCGGTGGCTGTGGAGGAGGAGGCGGCGGTGGCCGGGGCGATCGATATCTTGGCGGAGTGGTTTTCCGAGCACCCGGATATCCGCGCTGCGCTGCGGCAACTCTTTACTCGTTCGGCGGTGCTCAGAGCCAAGAAAAAGCGTGGCTTGAAAGAGCATGCCGAGTCCTTGCGCTTTAAGGACTACTTTGAGCACGCCGAGCCAGCGGCGCGGGCACCCTCGCACCGCATTTTGGCCATGTTCCGGGGCGAGTCGGAGGACGTGCTCCGTCTCAGCATTCGGCCTGAGGAGGAGGCTTCTCGGCAACTTTTATTGGCGCTGGTAACCGGGCGACACCGGCAGGGAAAACTGAGTTGGGATCATATTCCGGAGGAACTGCGTCACCCCGCCGCGGCCACCGGGGCCACCGAGGCGCCCCAGTCCTCCGCGTCATCCAAGCCAACGGTTGCATTGAAAGTCGACCGTGCGGTGCTGCTTGAGCGGGCGGTAGAGGAATGCTGCTCGCGGCTGATTGTTCCCCAACTTGAGAACGAACTGCGCGGGGTACTGAAGGAGCGCGCCGACCTGGCGGCGGTGGAGGTTTTTGCGCGCAACCTGCATGAGCTGCTTATGGCGCCGCCGCTACCCGACACGCCGCTCTTGGCCTTGGATCCGGGTCTGCGTACCGGCTGCAAGGTGGTATGCCTTGACGCGCGGGCGGTGTATCTGGAGAGCGCCACGATATTCCCACTGGTACCCCACAAGAAGACCGAGGAGGCGGCCCGGATCATTGAGTCGCTGCTTGCACGGCATGGGATCCGGGCCGTTGCGGTTGGGAACGGCACCGGAGGCCGCGAGGCACAGGCCTGGCTTGAGAGTCTGACGCTCGGCATCCCGGTGATCTCGGTATCGGAGGCGGGCGCGTCGGTGTACTCTGCATCCGCTGCGGCGCGTGAGGAGTTTCCAGACCTGGACGTGACGGTCAGAGGGGCTATCTCAATTGGTCGCCGGCTGGCAGATCCACTCTCGGAGTTGGTGAAGATTGAACCCAAAGCTATTGGTGTTGGCCAGTACCAGCACGATGTCGACCAGAAAAGCCTGCAAGAGCGCTTAGACGCTGTAGTGCTCTCCTGTGTGAACCAGGTCGGGGTTGATCTGAACACCGCCGGAAGAGCACTCCTGCGCTACGTTTCAGGTATGAGCGGGCGCCTTGCAGATGCCGTTGTGAAGTACCGCGGCGAGACACGCGGCTTCAGCAACCGAAAGGAACTTCTTAAGGTTGCCGGGCTTGGCCCCAAGAGCTTTGAACAAGCTGCAGGATTTCTCCGTATTCGTGACGGCAATGAGCCGCTTGATGCCGGGGCGGTACACCCCGAACGTTACGAGTTGGTGCGCCGCATGGCTCGCGACCAAGGCGTTACTGCGGCGGAGCTGATGAGCAACCCAGACGCTCGCTCCGCCATCGACCTGGACTCCTATGTCGCTCACGATGTCGGCCTGCCGACCCTGCGGGACATCATGCAGGAGCTTGAAAAGCCGGGGCGCGACCCGCGTGGGGTTCTTGAAACGGTGCGCTTTGCAGATGTCCATGAGCTGAGCGATTTATCTGCTGGCATGCGCCTACCCGGGGTGGTTACCAACATTACGGCCTTTGGTGCATTTGTAGATGTAGGGGTGCACCAGGACGGATTGGTGCACATAAGCAAGCTTGCCGACCGGTTCGTAAGCGACCCGCACGAGATAGTACAGATTGGTAAGCAGGTAATGGTGACGGTGCTTGAGGTCGATGCTGGACGCAAGCGCGTTTCACTCTCGATGCTGGAGTTGTGACGCAGGCGTCGGCCCGGCCCGCAATGCTGCGAGCCGAGCTGCGGCTCACTTCCGCAAAGGAACCGTGCCGCCTTGGGAAAGTGGGAACTCGGCTGGCGGGATGAGCGGATGATCGGGCCTGACAGAACTAAGCCCCTCCAGGCGGTAGTCTAGTTGTCCTGCACCCCTAAGCAGTTGGTATACTCCGGTACCGACCTCCAAAAAACTAAGCCCAAAGCCAATATCGATCTCGGTGGTTTTCCCTGCAGGAAGACGTGTACCTTCGGTCATTCGCCCGCGGGCCCAGC
>JAIVHN010000023.1 GCA_020201015.1 Spirochaeta sp.
GAACAGGATATAAAATGATACCTGGCTTCCGTTGGTAACAGCTATGTTCTCAGGCCCTATGTCCCAACCGTATTCGCGCCGCAGCATGCCCGCCAGCGCCGCAATGAACGCTGAGTTTCCCTGAGGCGGGTCGTAGTTTGCAAGCATTCGTTCGTAGCTGTCGCCGTCGGAAAGAATTTCCTCCATCCGCCGCCGCCACAGGGCGTTCATTTGAGGTAAATGAGCCGGATTGCCGCCCCCGAGCATGAATTTCTTCTCGCTACCGCTCATTGCGCGGCCAAGATCATCCATAAGAGCCAGAATGCCGGTGTGGGCGGTAAATTTTTCGCCAAATGCAGAAAGCTTCATAGGAGGCGAGAATACACCAAGCCCGAATGATGGTGAAGGGGGGGCGTAACCAGGACGGCGGGCGTCCGCGGCTGGCTTGACAACCGCGCCCAGCGGGCCTTGCCGGAACGGCATTCGGGCTATACAGTGGCGACATCATGCAGAAGAACAAAAGCGTACTACATCGTGACCAATCGCGCCTTAAAGGTGTGCTGCTGGTGCTGCTATCCTCGCTGTTCTTTGCACTCGGCACTGCCTCGGTGAAGCTGGCTACCGCCGACACGCTGGTTTCCGGCCGTACCATTGCGTTTGCTCGTTTTTCCTTAGGGATGCTGGTTGTTGGGGCGTATGTGTGGGCGCGGCGGATTCCTTTGCGGCCGGTCTCGCCGCGGTTTGTGGCGGCGCGCGCAATATTTAACGCTACTGCAGTGGTGTTTTTGTTTTCGGGCTTGCAGTTTACCACGGTCACCAACGCGAACATGCTTAACATGACCTACCCGGTTTTTGTTTTTGTACTTGCCCCCTTTGTAAATAAGGAGCGCGCACCGCGAGTCTTTTTGTGGTACTTAGGTGCGACCATGGTCGGCATTCTGCTGGTGGTTGGAGGCGGCGGAAGCGGGTTTGCTACCGTGAATGTTGGTGACCTATTTGCTTTTGCGTCGGCAATTACCGCCGGTTTTGCAATAACCAGCCTGCGCGAGGCCCGCAAACACGACTCGACCTTGCTCATTCTCTTCTACCTGTCGCTAATTGGAACTATTTTTACTGGAATCGTCATGATACCCGGATTTGTGATGCCCCGGGGATGGGCTGCAGTGTTTACCGTGGCGGCCGCTGTGCTCTCGCTAGGCGGCCAGTTCTGCCTAACTGTCGGCTTTCGTTGGGTAACTGCGGCTGGGGGTGCCATTCTTTCGGCAAGCCGCATTCTCATAGCGGCCTTGGTCGGCGCCGTGTGGTTTGCCGACCCGCTCACGCCGATGATTATAGGCGGTGGGCTGCTTATTGTGATTTCGCTTATCGGCGTGAGCCGTGCTGGCGAACAGGAGTCCGTTGCACCGCCGGTTGGGCCGGTTCCGCCAGCTTCTTAAGCTTTCATTTCTCGTACTGTTTAGCGGTCCTGGGGCTCGGGTTCGGAACCAACCGCTTCGTGCTGCTTTGGCTCAGGGCGCGCGACCTCCAAAAAACGTGGAAAGAAGCTTGTCATATGCGGGTGTGGTGGCGCCTGTCGCGGAACAAATCCCGGCTGTAGGCCTTGTTCAAGCCATGGTTCCAACAGGGCTGGGTCTCGACTCAGCACATGAATAGGCACCGATAGGTGTGCGTCTCTCTCTCGAATTGGGCGTTGTGGTTGATGGTCCCCGGTGATGAGAATGAGGGAGTTGTCGTCTTTAGGGAAAAATTGCGTTATGTACCCCTGAATAACCGCCATAACGTAATCAAGTGCAGCAATGTAGCCTTCATCTAACTCGTTGCCACGGCCCCAGGTGTTGTCGAAGGTCCGGACCTCAAGCTCCCGGTAAATTGTCCCATCTCCTAGCTCCTCCCAGTTCTCTAAGTAAGGAGGAATTCTATTGAAAGGAGTATGGCTGCTTACCAGTTGATAGTTCACGTACAGCGGCCTGCCGTTGGCTGGTCCGCCCGTACCTTGGGTTTTCTGCAGGCGTTGGTGGGCACTCCAAAAAGCAAACTGATCCGTGACGGGTACATAGGAGAATCCGGGGCCTCTATACGTAAAGTCACCGTCGTACGGAATCATGGTGTCGCTGTAACCGTAGAAATCTGCCTCGTTGTTCCAGCGGCCGTGCACTGTTCCCGGACGTACCATGAGGGTATGGTATCCGCCGTCCTGCAGCACACTTGGGAGGCTTGGGAGATCCTCTTGTTCAATAAGCCTGAGAAATGCTGGTTGCGTGTTAATGAGCTGACCGGTCATGAGAGTCGCCTCGGCCAGCCAGGAAAAACCGCCTGCCACCGGTGAGAGCAAGTAACCGGAGACCGCTTGGTAGCCAGCTTCGGAAAGGGAGCGCTCGAGTTCCTGGTGTATGGGGCGGTACATCTCGTTGAGCTCAGGTCGGCTGAACACAGCATACCCGTAGCTTTCAATGACAATATGGTGAATATCACGGTCACGCAGGCCGGGGAAAACGTAGCTTATTGGCGGATCATCTACCGTGGAAACTCCGGTTAACTCTGCGGCATCTGCCTGACCTACATCGTCGCCTTCGGGCGGAAGTTCGTACAGGACGCGAAACTCGTGCCCGCCGACGCCAACGGCGCGTGCGGCTAAGATTGCAAGTGGAGGAGAACCCGCGCCAAAGACCATGGCCCCCAAGGCCAGCAACACTACTCCCGCGCCTACAAAAAATGCACGGTGGGGAACCTTGCGTAGTCTCACGGTTGAAAGACCGCAGGCCCGCAGCAGTTGGGCGGTCAAGCGTGTCCAGAACCAAGAAACCGCAGCTGCGGAGGCTCCAATCAGAATTATGGTGACCGGTGTGAGTGCCTCCACAAGTGGGCCAATTTCGCCAAACAGCAAAAGCAGCCCGCCCCGCACCATAGGAATGTCGGCGGCCGGGACAAAGCCTCGTCCATAAATGTAGAGAAAAAAGGCCTCGGCGCCGGAGTACACCACCCCAAAGCTCAACCACAGAACGGCCGCCACGCCCGGAAATACAACAACCACAAGTACCAAGAGCGCATAGATGAGCGTCTCAACTCGTGGTATCAACATAAGGAAGGCATTGTCGGCCGGAAACCAGACATGCACTGAAAAGCTGGCGTTTACACCAAGCAGAGCAAGCAGCGCACCGACTACCGCGGAACGTCGTCGTATGCGTAGACTTGGTAAACTCATTGTACCGCCTGCTCGTAGGGTTTTACGACAAGCCCCATAGTGGAGGCCGCTATATCTTCCGCCGTTGCCGGTTGTACCACAAAGGACTCGACGTCATGCTGTTCGCTGTCGTAGATCACAAAGCTTGCAGGCACGTCCTGCCCCGAGCCCGGATCAAAGCCCATTATTGGCCCCGGATTCACCACCAGACAGCTTCCTTGTCGCTCCACCCAATAGAGGTGGTTGTGTCCATAACAAAGGAGATCTGTGGTTTCGGTTTGTAACTCGGCCGCCACGTTGGGGAAATGGCTTGCGCTGATGCGCTTATCTCCAAGTTCACCACGAAAGAACTCCCCATGCAGGGTGATGTTTGCGAATGCGGAAGCATTTTGGGTAATGCGAAAGAGGTCGCCGTCGTTATTCCCAAACACAATATGGATCGGCCGCTCCGGGTAGCCCTTTGCCAGCATAGGAATAATAAAGGGTGAGTTGAGGTCGCCAAGACATAGGAGTGCATCGGTGTTGTCAAGCGCTCTAAGTGTAGCTTGAAGGTTCCAAACGTTGTCATGAATGTCTGAGAGAATTGCAATCTTCAAGGTACGCTCCTTCAGTCCCTTCGGGTCTAACGCCAAGCCCGGTAGTGCAGACGGTTTACAAACGCACCATGTGCGTACCAGCCGTGCCAGCTACCGCATTTTCCAGGTTGGCAGGGTCGGTGATGATTCCCCGTCCGCCACCGGCCTCCAGGTAGTCTACCATTGCTTCAATCTTCGGCAGCATGCTGCCTGGGGCAAACTGTCCCTCGGCTTGGAGTTCGCGCGCCCGGGTTGTCGTTAGTTCGCGCAGCTCCTCCTGTTCCGCTTTGCCGAAGTTAATGCATACACGCGGTACAGCGGTGGAGATGATGAATACATCGGCCTTGAGCTCTTGAGCCAGTAGACTTGCAGTGCGGTCTTTGTCTATGACTGCTTCAATTCCGCGTTGTTGACCCTGAGCGTTTCGCGCCACCGGAATGCCGCCGCCGCCACAGGTAATAACCACGGTATCGTTCTCGATGAGCTGGCGTACGACATCGAGCTCAAGAATTCTCAATGGTGCTGGCGAAGCCACTACTCGACGCATTCCGCGACCGGAATCCTCGCGGACCGACCAGCCGTCATTGACCTGGTGTTGCAATGCCTCAGCCTGAGTCATAAAGCTACCTATGGGTTTATCCGGATTGTTAAAAGACGGATCGTCGGGATCTACCTCGACCTGCGTCACAACGGTTGCGGCGGCCTTATGGGAACCGCACTTAGCAAGCTCATTACCCAGCGCCATTTGAATATTGTAGCCTATTGCCCCCTGGGTATCGGCCACGCAGGAGTCAAGCGGTATCATGTGAAGTTCATGCTTTGCCAGCTCGCTGCGCCGGAGGATGAACCCAACCTGCGGACCGTTGCCATGAACTATGACAACTCGGTTGCCAGCTAAGATCAAGGGAACAATGTGTGCAGCAGTTTTTCTACAGGCCTCGTACTGTGCGGCAATGGTCTTGTTGGCGGGATTCTCAATAAGGGAATTGCCGCCAATTGCAACTACAATGGTTTGTACCATACCGGAATAGTAGTTGTTGCGTGTCGCCTCGGTCAAGCTTCATCATGCCGCCTTCAAGTCCAACCAGCAATTCTACGTGTGACCTGTGGCACCGACGTGCTCCCGGACGGCTCTTGTCCGCACAAGCTCTCTGCGATATCTTAAAGGACTGGAGTAACACAGTATGAATCACGTAAAAACATTTCTACTCATGACGCTTTTGACCGTCATACTTATTTTGTTGGGTGGGGCC
The DNA here is from genome assembly GCA_020201015.1 of Spirochaeta sp. GTDB lineage: Bacteria > Spirochaetota > Spirochaetia > DSM-27196 > SLAA01 > SLAA01. Next base: position 4,989 of record JAIVHN010000023.1, read on the forward strand.
ATTGCCGGGGAGCAAGGGCTTATCATGGCCTTCTTTTTCGCGCTGCTTCTCAACTTCGGAACCTACTGGTTTAGTGATACGCTTGCAATCAAAATGACTCGTTCACGACCTGTCTCGGAGCACGACGCACCACAGCTTTACGCAAGTGTTCGCCGGCTATCCGGAAATGCTGGCCTGCCGATGCCTGCGCTCTATATCACCCCTTCAGCTCAGCCAAATGCATTTGCAACTGGCCGAAGTCCCAAAAAGTCGGCGGTAGCGGTTACAGAAGGCATTATGCAGGCGCTGACTCAAGAAGAGCTTGACGGCGTTCTGTCTCACGAGCTTGCTCATATTAAGAATCGCGACACGCTTATCAGCACCGTCGCAACCGTCATGGCTGGAACGCTGACCTTTGTGGCCCGGATTGGGCAGTATCGTCTGATCTTTGGCGGAATGCGTGGTGGCAGGGATAACTCTGGTGCTGCCATTCTCCAAATCGTTGCGCTCATTATCGCACCTATTGCAGCGCTCATTATTCGCATGGCAATCTCGCGTTCGCGTGAGTACATTGCCGACGAAAGTGGGGCGCGTATTGCCGGAAGCCCGACTGGGCTTGCGTCGGCGCTCCTCAAGATGCAGAACATTGCCGAGCGGGGCCAGCCAATGAAGATCAACGAGGCAACTTCACACATGTTTATTATCAACCCGTTTTCAGGAAATGACTTTGCAAAGATCTTCAGTACGCATCCGCCCATTGAACAACGTGTGGCACGCTTGCGCCGCATTGAAGATCAACCGTCAATGCGTTAGTGTAGCTCGAGGCCGCAGCGCTTATCCGGCGGAAGCTATCGAAGACAGTTTACGGAGGTTGCGTTGAATTCCATGGGAGATGAGCACACGCTGAGTTTTCTGAAGAGCCTTGGCTTTCCGGAACTCCGCATACATCACGCGTTTAATCATTTTGACTTTACTCGTGGGGGGCGGCGAATCCTGGTTATTGGCCCAATGGGCTCCGGGAAGACTGAGTACTCCTCGCGAGTTTGGCGCGACTCACAGGTGGCGCTTGCGAAGTCCGACGCTTTAACACAGCTCACCAGCACTGCCGGTGCGGATCGTCGCCGGGTGTTCTTTATCCGCTCTACGCTCGATAAGGCCCGTTTTCCGGACTCACCCGCAGACGCGCTTGCATATCGCGGCGGGTACGAGCGGCTTGGTGATAATATTGCCTATATTGAGGACTCGTTTGGGCTTGAGCAGTTGATTCACGACCACCCTCAAGTAGGGACGTGGATTATTGACGAGGCAACCTTTTACGATGAGCGAATTGCATACGTCGTGCTGCAGGAGTCCCAACGTAAAGGGCTGGTGTTTATTTTTCCGACACTGATCCTGAACTTTCGCCGGGTCATTTTCAACTCAACTGCCCGCATGTTGCTGGATCTTGCCACCGACGTATTCCCACTTACCGCGTACTGTGAGCACGAGAGTTGTATAGCGGACTCTTTCTACACCTATAGGTACTATGTGGTGGATGGTCGCGAGTGCCCGGCACTCTACTTTGATCCACTCATTATCGTGGGTGGTGACACCGATCGCGACGACCCGCTTGAGCCGAACTACTGCACACGTTGTGACGAGCATCACCATCTTCCAGGTAAAGAGTACACCTACCTGACCCTGAAGCCTCTGGGGATGGAGGCCTCGCGCGGTGATCTTGAGGGGCTACGAAACGAACTAAACGCCATAAAAAATGATCTGCCCTCCTCGTTGCTCGCACAGGAGTTTGACCGCCTCTACACCGGAATGGGCGAGGCCGGACGTGTGAATAGAAACGCGCTTTTGGTACTCTGCATTGCCGAGCGGGCCTTATTGTTTTTGTTTGCTGAGGAAAATCTGTTGAGTGAGGAGCAGTTTCGTACACTGGTGCAGGACCTTGCGCTTGATCGCGACTACATAGAGCGCCGGCTTGCCGACTCACGCCGTAGTGTGCGACTGGAATAAGTCTTGCTTTCGTGTGAAGTTCGGTCTACCATCGGGCCTCATGAAGGAATTAAACGCGGCTGCCATTCTTGCTGGCGGCAGAAGCACCCGAATGGGTTTTGACAAACAGGAGTTAACCTTCAACGGTGAGCCTCTCATGGCGCGGCTGATTCGCACTATGAGGCAGGATTTCGACGCGGTCGTGGTTGTAACGGCACGGCCGGAGCTCTACCAAGATCTTGCAGTGGAGACAGTATCCGACATCTACCCAGGAAAGGGGCCACTGGCAGGCATCCATGCCGCACTCCGTTTCACCGAGGCCGAGTACGTGTACGTGACCGCGTGTGATATGCCTAACTATGATGCAAGAATGACAGCTCTTCTGCGGGCTGTTATAGCAGAGCACGAACCCGATGCTTGTGTGGTGCGTCAAGGCAAGTGGTTTGAGTTTTTCCACGCGGCCTACGGGCGGGCGGCCCTGCCGCTGCTAGAGACAATTTTGGAGGGCGATATTCCTTCCATCGGAACCTTTCTTCGTGACATCTCGACTTACTACATTCCAGAGCAAGATGTGCGGGCAATTTCGCCCGGCTGGGAGCTGTTTCGCAATCTCAATACGCCTGGTGATCACAATGAATACCTGATCTCAGCAGTAAAATAACTTGCGCTATATCGATAATTATGTTACAGATAACAGTAGGTAACGGATCATCTATGTGATTCCGGTTGCGTGGTGTCGGAAACTCCGGGTATACTACTATCGATAGATAAGTTGGGTCAGGCTCACTCGACCAATGCCGAGTTGGCATGAAACCCATATTCCATATCCCTAATGTATGCGTAGACCTAAGCGTCACGCTTTTTGGAGGCCATATATGTTTGGACGAATCGGAGCCATGGAGCTTGTCATTATTTTCAGTATTGCGCTCCTTATTTTTGGCCCAGCTAAGCTGCCGGAGATGGGCAAGTCTATCGGCCGTGCTATTAACGAGTTTAAAGGCCAGGCTAACAAAATCTCAGAAGATGTAAAGATCTCAGACGAGCCGCAGAAAGACGAAAAAAAACAAAGCTAGTCGACGAGTAGTGCGGTCGCACATACAGCTGGCTGCGAACCATTCAGGTTAGGAGAACACACAATGATCGGACGATTTGGCCCTATGGAGCTGATAATTATTCTTGCAATAGCATTGCTTATTTTTGGACCGAAAAAGCTGCCCGAGATAGGCAGAGCTATGGGCAAAACGATAAAAGAGTTCAAAGCTCATACAAATAAGATCACCTCCGACGACGACGAGGATACCAAGGAGGAAGGGAAAAAGCTTTCTTCGAACGAGACCGGGACAGATAGTGTCGACCAATCAGTGAAGACTGAGCGTTCTGACGAGGAATCTCGGTCTTCTTAAGCTGATTGCGGAGGTTGGCACATTCAATGGGTGACGTACAGCTCTCGTTTTTGGAGCACCTTGAGGAGCTGCGCAAAAGGCTCTTCATTTCTGCTCTCGCTGTTGTTCTTGCTGCAATCGGTAGCTACTTCTTTATAGACTTTATTGTTGATTTAATAGAAGCGCCAGCGCGCGGACTCGACTTCATTTACATTAGCCCACCTGAGCTTTTCGTGGCGTACATGCGCATTGCGGTAATCTGTGGGCTGGCTGTTGCTTCACCAGTTTTTCTTTTTCAGTTCTGGAAGTTTGTAAAGCCTGCTTTAGATAAGCGCGAACAAAGATATCTTCTTTTTGCCTTGTACATGGGCGTGGTTTTCTTTGCTATTGGCGTCGGCTTCGCGTATATCATGGTTCTTCCGCTGGCGCTTGAGTTTTTTGTGCGAATAGCGGCGCCCGGCATTGAGCCGCTGTTCTCTTTTTCGTATTATCTGGGCTTTGTCACCTCGGTGTTGTTGGCTTTTGGCATTGTTTACCAACTACCTTTGTTGGTAGTCTTGCTTGGTTCACTTGGTCTGGTTTCTCCTCCATTTTTGAGGAAGCACCGCAAGTTGGTGTTGCTTGTTATAGTACTTCTTTCGGCCTTTCTCACACCGCCAGATGTGGTTTCGCAGATGATGCTGGCCGGGCCAATTATGTTGCTCTACGAGCTCAGTATTCTGCTGACCGCGCTCATTACACGGAAACGAAGAAAGAAAGAGCAGGAACAGGAACAAGGATTTGAATATGAAGATACAGACACGTCGGACTGATCAGCGATCAGCGATGAATTCGACCTAAGGAGTATGCATGAGCACAGAGGCATTACTTACAACGGGTAGCCCGCACCTCAGAGGAAAGGAAAGTGTTCCCCGAACAATGTGGGGCGTGGTTCTTGCGCTTCTTCCGCCGGCCATTGCGGCCGTGGTCTTTTTTGGACCTTTTGCGTTGTACCTGACATTTGGTACAGCCATAGCGGCAGTAGCGTTTGAGTATCCGTTTGCAAAAAAGTCTTTCAATGCAAAGCAACCGTTGGGAGACGGTAGTGCGTTCGTGGCGGGAATGATTCTCGGCCTGTCGCTCTCGCCGATCTCGAGCTGGTGGGTACCGATCGTCGGTGCTTTCTTTGCTATTGTTGTTGGAAAGCAGCTTTTCGGAGGAATAGGAAGCAACGTCTTCAATCCGGCTATGGTAGGCCGTGGATTTCTGCTGTTGGTATGGCCGCGAGAAATTACGCAATGGGTTCTACCTTTTGACGGAGGTACCGGTGCCACACCGCTTGTGAGTGCGAGTGGCATTGAGTACCTGGATCTTTTCGTGGGAAACATCGGCGGAAGTCTTGGTGAAACATCGGTAATCGCAAGTCTTATTGGTGCCGCATTCCTGCTGTGGAAAGGTTACATAGGATGGGAGATAACCGGGGCCTACATTGTATCGGCCGCGCTCGCCGCACTGGCGTTCGGAATGGATCCGGTTTACACCGTTCTGGCCGGAAGCATCATTTTTGCCGGTGTCTACATAGCAACCGACATGGTTACCTCCCCAGCGTCCCGAAACGCTAAGCTCTGGTTTGGTGTTGGTGCCGGTGTTTTGACGGTTGTAATCCGACGCTACACGGTCTACCCCGGTGGCGTGACCTTCGCAATTCTGCTTATGAATGGGCTTAGTTATGTCCTTGAGACATTTGCCCCAATTCACCGTTTTGGCGAGGTGATTAAACGCAAACGTAATCTGCGCACACTTGGCACGGTAGGTTTTGGCTTGGCCGTCTTCTTGGTTATTTCCGGGGTAGGAGGCGTGATTGGCGACAATTATGAGGGAAAGTATCTCTCTGTTCGCGAAGAGGCGCAACTCCACCGGTATTTCCCGGAGGCGGATTTGCTGACTCCGCCCGAAACGAGTGATAACATTGAGATGCACGAGGTCTATTCCGATACCGAGTTTCTTGGTAACTATGCCGTTGGAACCGCTAACGGGTATGGTGGAGCTATGCGAATAGCCGCCGCCTTTGATACCGAAGGGGTTCTCGTTGGCGCGCATGTCATTGACCACAAAGAAACCGCGACTATCGGCCCCCTTGCAATGGGGCAGGACTTCATTGGCAACATGCTTGGGTTCTCGTTTGGCGAGGGCAGCAGCGCGCTTTCAGAGGTAGATATGATCAGCGGGGCTACTGTAAGTTCCCGTGCGGTATCCGGTGGGATACAGCGGATTCTTGATTTCTATGTTGAAGAAGGCGCTGAACCCGGCGGTCCGATCTTTGAGGGGCTTGAAGACGGTGAGTATACCGGAAGTGCACAGGGTTACCAGTCTACCATTACCGTTCGTGTAGTGGTTGAAGGTGGCAAGGCAGTTGAAATTGAAGTTACTGATCAAGGTGAGACTCCTGGGATTGGTGACCGTGCCTATGAGCCTCTCGGGCAAGCGGTACTTGATGCCCAGACGACAGATGTTGATGTAGTCTCGGGTGCAACTGTAACAAGCCAGGCTATGCTCGCGGCTATCAGGGAAGCGGTTGGTGCAGGCGGCGGTGAGGTGAGCTTTGCCGATGTTGAGGACGGCACCTACACTGGAGTCGCTCAGGGCTACGGTGGCGACATTGAGCTTGAGCTGACCTTTGCGGGTGGCGAGTTAACAGCTATTGATGTGCTTGACCATTCCGAGACAGCTGGCATTAGTGACCCGGCATTTGAAGATGTAGTTCCAGCAATTATTGAGGCTCAGTCGCCGGATGTGGATGCGGTCAGTGGTGCTACGATGACCAGCGACGGGATAATGAGTGCAGTTCGCGCTGCTTTACCCGGCGGAGGTGGAGAGTCAGACGAGGCGCCCGCTGGGCCGCCTGAAGACGGGACCTATACCGGAGTTGGCGAAGGCTACGGTGGGCCAATTGAGGTCGAAGTCCAGGTGCAAGACGGCTGGATTGTAGATATACAGGTGTTAGACCATGGAGAGACTCCTGGGATCAGTGATCCGGGCTTCGAGGAAACCATGAATGAGATCTACGCTTCAAATAGCACCAATGTCGACACCGTGAGTGGCGCCACAATGACAAGTCAAGGAGTTATTGACGCAGTCAAAGATGCCCTTGCAGGGGGTGGCGCCGAGGTTTCCGGTCCTGTTGAAGACGGCACCTACACCGGAGTCGGTGAAGGGTATGGCGGTGATATTGAGCTGGAAGTAGTCGTACAGGACGGCTGGATTGTAGATATCCAGATTGTAGATCATTCCGAAACCCCGGGCATCAGTGATCCGGGCTTTGAGGAAACGCTGAACGCGATTTTTGGATCGAACAGTTCGGATGTCGATGCTGTCGGTGGTGCAACCATGACGAGCGAGGGTGTTAAGGCCGCCGTTCGTGATGCTGTGGGCCGTTAAGAGGAGGATTGTGTGAAGAAACTAACGTTACTTGAACAATCCGTATTGCTTGGAATCCTCCCATTGCTCGGGCTTACGGCCCGAGCAGCGGAGGCGGTTGTCGCGGTTGTGGGTGTCGCGGTCATTTCCGCGGTGCTCTACGCGGTTGCCAAGGTAATACGGGGAACAATAAGCCCGGAGTTCACTTTCCCTATCCTGGTCGCGCTAGGCTTAGGTCTTGCATACATTGGCTATGCTGTTGGTCCCTATGTGCTTCCGGTGAGTGCAGGTGCGGAGTTGTACGTTTTGTTGTTAGGTGTAACGCCGCTTGCGTATGTTGGATGTCTTGGCG
>JAIVHN010000308.1:0-2350 GCA_020201015.1 Spirochaeta sp.
CTGCATAGACAAGAGGCACCTCAACGTTCTCGAGCGCAGTAAGCCGCGGCAAGAGGTTGAAGGTTTGGAAAACAAAGCCAATGGTGGCGTTCCGGACCTCTGCCAGCCGATCAACCGAGAGTTTTTCTACCGCCTCACCGGCAAGGATATACCGTCCGCTTGTCGGGGTATCTAAGCAACCTATTAGGTTCATGAGTGTACTTTTACCGGATCCGCTCGGCCCAACAATAGAAACAAACTCACCCTGAGCAATACTACTTGTCACACCGCGTAGCGCGCCAACAACGGTGTTGCCCATTTTATACTCCTTCGTAACATTGAGCAGCTCTATCATTACCGGCCTCCCCCGCCACCACCGCCACCAGCAGACCCGGCAGCCCCAGCGGGCGGAGCAGACCCACCACTCGATCCAGGAACTGAGATTGGAATAATGCTGGAGTTTGTGTCGTTGGTCGCTGGAACAGGGCCAGCCAGAACGTCTACACTTGCTACTGCGTGCGACACAATCCGGTCGTCTTCCGCAAGACCTTCGAGCACTACCACGTTCACGCCGTCATTCGCACCTATCTCAACCCGTCGCGGCTCAATCTCATCATTCTCGTTGAGTACATCGACATAGTTACGGTCGCGTACCGTCGACAGTGTCGCCGTTGGTATTACCAAACCTCGGTCTTGGGCAACGACGATCGAGAGATCACCGGTCATTCCCGGCCGCATGAGTTGTTCCGGATTATCAAAAACTCCGGTCACGGTGAACACCGAGATGTTACTTACAATCTTTGCAGCCGGACTGATCGTTTCGACCCTACCTACTACTACCGGCACATCTCCCGAGGTTCCACCAAGTGCGTCTATCCGTGCTTCCGCTCTTTGGTTGTAGCTAATGCCTCCAATATCGTACTCATCAATCTCGGCAACTAGTCGCACTCGGGAGGTATCTGCAAAGGTGAGAATCGTACTATTACTGCTCACCTGGCTACCACTCTCGGCCTCGGTTGAGAGAACTTGTCCGGTGAAGGGAGCTCGCACAACCGTAGCCCCCAGTTCAGCTTGGGCGGCCTCTACGTTAAGTGCGCTTCTACGAAGTGAAATCTCCGCAACCTGCAGCTGATACTCGGCTGTAGCACGAGCGTCATGCATTCCGGTCAGTTGCTCTCCGGTGAGGGCTCCTGCAGCAAAAAGAGCATCTGCATTTTCTACCGCAGACTGCGCCTTAGCCAGGGCTGCTTCACTTCGGATCAAGGATAGTTGTGCCTCCTCTCGTTCAAGCTCCGCGCGGGCAAGCTTGGACTCGGCGTCGGACACATCAAAACGAATCAGCACCTTACCTTCCTCAACCTCCGCCCCTTGCTGTGCGACGAAGCTGAGCTGCGCCGTGGTATAAGCGCGGAAAATCCGCTGACGGTACGGCTCAATGACAGCCGGTGACTCTATTCCTACCCGTACCACTCCAGACTGTACATGAATAATGCTGTACTCCTTTTGGCTTACTCCGCTATCGTCGGTTACGTGCTCGTTTTGTCGCAAAGTGGCGGCAGTGACCGCACCCGCTAGCAGAATGACCAGTATCACCGGTACTACAATTTTTCTCTTACTCATTCCGTCCTCCATGTCACGGGTAAAGTCAGTATTCCTAAGACATCTGAACTCGGCATTAACCTCTCCAGAAATTGTTGATCACGGTACAACTCGGCACGCTCTAAACTAAGCGCTGCCCGTTGAAGGGCTGCTTCTGCCGCCCGAAGCTCTGCCGGTCGTATCTGTTGAACCACGTCTCGGGCCAGGACCACGCCAAGGTTAATCTCAGCCCGCTCCACCGCTTTAGCAGCGCTCTCAACCGCCTCAAGTGTTCTCGCAATTGATAGATTCGCTGCCCGAGTTTCCGTCGCCACTCGCAGCTGCTCTTTGGCCAACTCAAGTTGTGCCTGTTCAACAGCAAGTTGTGCAGTTTGGTAGTCGTAGGTTTCAACGCGGGAGGGTGACAGCGTGAAACCCACCGAGATATTGAGACTCCAGTCCGGGTCGGCAGTACTGGAGCTGCCTGAGCCTGTTGAGCTGCTTTGGAGTTCGTCTCTGAGGACCACACCTTCCGGGGTATAGCTTAGTGCAAGAATTCGCGAACCCGGGCTAAAGCTCACGCTCGTTTGATGATCGAGGTAGTCAAGTGAGGCTCGAACGTTCGCGAGACTTAAGAACGTCGGAGTTTGTGCTGCTTGACGTTCTGCCTCCAGCACCGTGTAGTAACGCCCCATCAGGTCCGCGCCGAAGGCGTAATCTTGTGAGCCAATCTGCTCTTCGTGAAGCGCGCCGGCCTTTTCATATACGAGCGGTGGAGGGGCAAACGATACAC
>JAIVHN010000308.1:2405-4983 GCA_020201015.1 Spirochaeta sp.
GAACCGCCTCAAGCTCGAGTTGTGCTACCTCAAGTTCGCGCTGAGTAAGGTAGCCGATATGGTAAAGCCTGACGACTTCCTGGATATCCTGAAGCTTCGCCTCTGCCAACGCCGCCGCAGCGGTCTCGAGCCTTTCGAGGGCGGACGTCGCTCTCCTTTGCTGGTCTTCAGTAAGCCCCAAGGGAATGCTGAGACCAAAACTTGCCGTCACCGTGGCTTTTGTTGGGTCTGGGTCACCCTCATCACCGGAGAGTTTCGTAGTTGGCGAAATAGTGAGGGCTGGGTCGGTACCAATTCCGGCAGCTGAGGCTGCATTACGCGCTGTCTCATAACGTAGCTGGCCCGACTCGACAGTGGCGGAGACAGCGCGATTGGTCATTACATAGTCCAGAGTTATGGACTCTTCGCCTGCCTGAGCGGATGACACCGCAAAGACAAAAAAGAATGCAGTGAACCCGAGAATAGCGGTTTGCCGGACGCTTTGCATGGAAGGCACTCCTGGTCCCGGAAAAATGCTCCGGTTTTGTTATTGAAAGTATGCCCGTGGGCAATGAAGTGTTGAGGTAGGTTGTGTGAAGATTCGGTGAAGTCGCCCGGTAGTTGGCATGCCGAGCCAGGGTAGTTCGGCCGGATAAAAAAGTGTTGACCCTGGCACTCAATTAATGGACCTTCCGACAGAGATAATGTAATTGAACAGCACAGGTAGTTAGAGTTGAAAGGAGATACTCATGAGCTCGGTAACAGGAATACATCACATCACAGCAATTTCAGGTGACGCCCAGGAGAACCTAAATTTCTACGTAGGCGTACTTGGTCTACGCCTGGTTAAGAAGTCGATCAACCAAGATGCCCCGGATACGTACCACCTCTTTTTTGCCGACGCCGAAGGCCACCCGGGCACCGACATTACCTTCTTTCCATGGCCCGGGATGCCAGCCGGACGTTTAGGGCCCGGAGTCTGGGGTGAGGTGCAACTTAGTATTCCCGAGGGTACCCTGGACTTCTGGCAAGCACGCCTGACACACCACGGCCTTAGCGTTGGAGAGCCGGAGCTGCGCTTTGGTGAGCCAACGCTCCCTTTTGCCGACCCTCACGGAATGCGGCTCGCCCTGGTCGAGGCGCCCCTCTATGAGGGCTTCCGCTTTACGCCCTGGGAAGACTCACCAATTGAGGCGGATAAGCAAATTCGGGCACTGGCCGGTGTGCGGCTTCCGGAGCACAACAGCACTCCAACTCGCAATTTTCTTGAGGGCGCGCTTGGTATGCAGCGGCTTGCTGAGGAGGCGGGATGGACACGGTACGGAATAGGCGGCGGGGAGGCCGGCCGCCGGGTGGACCTTCGAGATGAGCAGGAGGCGCCAAGCGGCCGGTGGGGGGTAGGTTCGGTGCATCACGTTGCATGGAGAGTCAACGATGAGGCTCACCAGTCAGAGCTGCGAGCAAAGATAGTCGGTGAAGGGGTCTCGCCCACTCCGGTTATAGACCGATTCTGGTTCAAGTCGGTCTATGTACGGGAGCCGGGAGGAGCGTTGTTCGAGGTTGCAACCGACGGGCCCGGCTTCGCCGTCGACGAGGATCCGGCACACCTTGGTGAAACCTTGGTTCTACCGCCTTCTTTTGAGGTGCAACGTGCGCAGATCGAGGCCTTGCTCCCGCCGCTCGGTCCTCCAGGAAACGGCGGCGTCTAAGTATCCGGTCCAATACCTTCTTCCCGAGGCTCAAAAATTGAGCACTGCTTGAAGGCGCGGCGTAGATCGGAGTACAGTATTCCTCGGAGTTAAGCTGTGAGTAAGAATGAATTACCCGCTTCGCAAGGTGACCCGAATGACCGTGCCCTCCCACCGGAGTCCCGGCCCCTTTCGGTTCTGCGCTATGAGGTTGTTGAACGTCTGAAGCTCAACTATGCCTATGACAATATTAATGAGCACGAACTAGGTCTGCGCATAGAACATGCCGAGGCGAGTCGGACGCATTCCGAGCTTAGAGCACTAGTCGCAGACCTACCGCTTTTTCTTGAGCCGAACGATGCACCTGGAGGCGGAAAAATCTCCGGAAAAACCTCTGTTGCCGCTCCTGCGGTAACAGAGACCATCGACACCGGAGTCGATACCAATTCCGGCCAGGTGAGCAAGACTGCTACCGTTTTTGCGCTACTCGGCGGTACCGAGCGCCGTGGTATATGGCGTCCGGCGCGCTCTACCAAGGTACTCGCGGTAATGGGTGGGGTCGATCTTGACTATAGAAAGGCTCTTTTCCCCCCTGGCCGCACACGCGTTACCGCGCTATGCATCATGGGTGGGCTCGATATCGTCGTTCCACCTGGTGTTGAAGTCGAGCTGACCGCACTACCGATTCTCGGTGGAGTGGACAATCGCACCGATAGCCCAGAAGAGCCATCGGCGCCGGTACTGGAGGTACGCGCCGTTGCAATTATGGGCGGTGTCGATATCAGAACCAAGAAGGCCAAAAGCTAGAATGGATACCCAATAGCAAGGTTATAGACCAAGTTGTCGCGTAACCACTCAGGTTCCAACGGCCGCATGTCCTGAATCAGCCATCCATTTCGCTCTTCGATCCA
>JAIVHN010000196.1 GCA_020201015.1 Spirochaeta sp.
GCATCGGAGTGTCGCGCCTCATGCACCACGAAGGATAGAGCGGCAAGGGCCGCGACCGCTGCAAGCCGAAAATCTCTGAAGGGAGCAACTCCGGTCAGCAGGCGGCTGGAGGTGAAGAAGACGAACGAGATAACAGCAACATAGAAAAGCAGAACTCCCACCCAGTCGAAACGTGGAAGAAAGCTGCGCGCCGAGCGCCGGTCGGCGACATCCGGCAAACCTCGTGAAACTCTACGAACGGCAAATATACCCAGCACCACGGCGGGGAGTAGAATTACCCGCCAGGACACAACATCTATAAGAAGTCCTGCAGTGGGTGGCCCAAGGATGCCAGCTACCGGCCCGACTGAGTTCCAGGTGCCAAGCGCTTTCCCGCGTGACTTACTTGGCACATGCTCAAGTATGAGCGCCATTGAGAGCGGATTCACTCCTGCCGCCCCCACACCTTGTACCGCACGCGCAGCAAGTAGAAACCGGAAGTCTTGCACAAACGCCAACATGAGACTGCCTGCAAGGAAAAAGAGAATGCCGAACGTTAAAAGTCGTTTGCGGCCCACAGCATCCCCAAGTCTGCCGTACAACGGCATACAGAGCATAAAAGGCAGCGAATACGCTACCAACAACCATGAGGCTGCATCGGCACCCAGATTGTAACGCTCGCGTATGACCGGCACAGCGACCGCAAACATCGCCATGGTCATTATGACCATGAGACTCGGAATCATGAGTGCCGCCACAACACCGGACTCGTTGGCGACTTTTGGGCGAACGGAACCCAAGCTGGGTTTGGGAGAGGCGAAAAATGACCGCATGCCATGAGGATAGCCCGCGTGGGTCTTTGAGGCAAGACGACCGGTTGGTAGCTCACAGCTCACAGCTCACAGCTCACAGCTCACAGCTCACAGCTCATGAGTCGATTTTCTCCAAACTTAGCCAACCCCCTTGAGAATCTTGCGCCCGTGTTTTACTTTAGGTATAAGGAGTTTTGTATGAACGTAGAAGAAAACAAAGTTGTAACCATTAACTACACAGTTCGCAATGAAAAAGGCGAGGTACTTGATACATCTGAGAACGCTGAACCGCTGAACTACATCCACGGAACCGGATCGGTAATTCCAGGGCTCGAAGAAGCAATGTCCGGCCGCAACCAGGGTGACGCCTTTTCAGTGGAAGTGGAACCCGAGGCAGGCTATGGGCAGTACAACGAGGAACTCGTGTTCACTGTAGGCAAGGATCGCTTTCAGCAGGGCGTCGATGGGCTTGAGGTCGGCAGCCAGGTACAAGCACAGACCGCCGACGGGGGTGTACAAGTGTTAACAGTGCGTGAAGTCGGCGACGAAGAAGTCACCTTGGACGCCAACCACCCGCTGGCAGGCGAAAAGCTGCACTTTGATATCAAAGTGGAAGAAGTCCGCGACGCCGAGGATGAAGAAATTGAACACGGACATGTGCACTAAGAGCAACACGCCGATATGGGAAGCTCGACCAGACGACAAACGCGTCGCGCATGGTTGAGCGGACCAAATTTTGACATCGCTCACGAATCTTTAACACCGTTGCGGGCTGTGTAACGGCCCACAGCGGTGTCTGTCGCCCTCTCGTTACATTATGTACTCTACTATCTACTCTTCGTCGGTCGTCGAGGATTCCAGCGCCCACTCTTTAACCTTTCGCGCCAGTTCGCGCCCGCGCTTACGAATAAGAGTCAGGTCGGCCTCGGTTGGACGCCCATTGAACTCAACCGGTTCGACAAAGTCCCAGTTCATCTTATTTTCAACGAGAAGCTTATCTAACTCACGCTGCGCGCCGCCGGACCAACCGTAACTGCCAAAGCGAAAGGCTTTGCGGTTGTACGCCTTCTTCTTCCCAATCTCGTCAATAACCGAGTGCATTGGTGGGAACATTTTGTATTCATAGGTCGGCATTCCAAGGGCTACGCCGGAGCACTGCCACACCGAGTCTAGCACATGACTGAGATTCGACTCAGGTACTCGGTGTACCCGAACCGGCACACCCTCAGACTCTATCGCCTCGACCAAAGGCCGCACCGCCATCTCGGTCATGCCATACATGCTACCCCAGATAACCGCGACCTCGGGTTTGGCCGGGCCTTTTGAGTAAGCGGCCAGGCGCTTATAATCACGAATAATCCGGTATGGGTCTCTGCGCCAGACAATGCCGTGTCCGGGTGCTATTACTTTCACATCCAGTGCATCAACCTTCTCTATCGCCTTGAGTGTTGGATGAGAAAAGGCCGCAACGATATTTGAGTAGTAACGCTCTGTTTCACGCTGAAAGAACTCAATGAACTCCTCGCCAAGGGTGTCGTCATAGGGGGCATCATCCGACACACTCCCAAAACTGCCGAAGGCATCACATGGAAAAAGGGTTCCAGACAGCGTGTCATAGGTTGCCATTGTCTCGGGCCAATGGACGTTCGGAATATCTTCAAACGCCAGTACTCTGCCTGCACCTAAATCCAAAGTATCTCCGCTTCCCACCGTGACCACGTTATCTACAATTCCGTAGAAGGCATCGAGCAGCTTCTTCGCCTTGACGCTACAGTAGATAGTGAAGTCACCCTTTATTGCCCTAAAGGCGTCAAGCCATCCGGAGTGGTCCGGCTCCATATGGTTGATGATGACGTAGTCTATGTCCTCAAGCTTCACGTTTATCTCATCAAGCTTTGCGAAAAGGGTTTCCGGTACGCCGTCCCAGTTGCAGACGCCGTCGATAATGGCGCATTTCTCACCTTGAACGATGTACGAGTTGAGCGAAACACCATTCGGAATAGGCCAGAAACCCTCAAACAGCATGTTTTCAATATTTGCCGACAGGCGGTATACGCCGGGGACAACTTCACTGGTTTTCATATGTACCTCTTTGGAATTGATTGCCTGCAAGTTTGATTGCTTGAAAAACTTACTACCCGAGCACCAGGAAAGCAAGAGGAGCCTACAGGTTCAGCACGTGCAGCATGACGTGCAGCCTGTCATTCGATATACTTACAAGTCTTATGCAAGCAGCACATCCCGAGCAACCAAAGCATAAAGACCACGTGCAAGGAGCAGCGTCCACACGCGCACTCGCCATGCTTGTGGGACTGATAATGTGTCTGACCGCGGGTCACGTCTCTGCTGAGCAAGTTTCGAGTAAGAGCACCACTGACCTGGATTTCAACGGCACCGAACCCACGGTAGCGCTCGTGCTATCCGGGGGCGGAGCCCTTGGGTTTACCCACATTGGGGTGATTCAACTCATAGAAGAGCTGGACATTCCCATAGATATCGTAGTTGGTACCAGCATGGGCGCAATTGCCGGTGGACTTTTCGCTACCGGGTATAGTGCACAAGACATGGCCGAAGTTGTAGAGGGAATCGACTGGGTGGGAATGTTTGTAGAGGCTCCGTCGCGCAGCCGCTTTAGTTTTCGCGAAAAGGCGGACTCCCGCAGCTACGTCGCACGCATAGAGTTTCAACACGACGGTAGGCTGGTACTGTCGCCCGGCATAGTCGGCGGACAACGCATTCTAAATCTATTAGCACTCTTGACCGTCGAGTACGCCGACGAGGACGATTTCGACGCCCTACCTCGCCGCTTTCGCGCCGTAGCAGCGGACATCGGTACTGGCGAGCAGGTGATACTAGATTCCGGGTCGCTCGCCGCGGCAATGCGCGCCTCAATGGCGGTACCGGGAGTCTTTGAACCCATGGAACTGAATGACAGGATGCTGGTCGACGGTGGAATCGTCAACAACCTGCCGACCGATATCGCCAAAAGCCTGGGGGCCGACATTATTATTGCAGTGGACATTGAGCCCGAGTTGCGCCCGGGAAAGGAGCTTCTCGGCGTCTCCGACGTCATGTCACAAACGCTAGCACTTTTAATCAACCGTAACAAAGAAGACAAATATGCCCTGGCCGACATTGTAATTGCTCCCAACCTGCAAGACTATACAGCCGCAAGTTTCGGCAACTCTTCCGAGCTCATTGAACGCGGACGCTCAGCTGCCGAGTCTCACCGGGAGGAGCTTGAGCAGTTAGCAACACAGATCAGAGCCGCACGAGGGACACCGCCACCGATAGAACGCAAACGGCTGCGAGAAGTCATGCTGAGTGGCATTCAAGTCGAAGGAGCCGCGCCCCAAGACGCTCAGCGCATTCGCAACTCTTTAGGTCTTGAGGTGGGCAGCCCCATTCGGCTTGAAAAGCTTCATTCCCAGGTTACCGCACTTACCGACGAGGCAGCATACCGTTCGGTGCGCTACGACCTCCGACGGCAGGATGAATCCGAAGCCGAGCTTGTAGTCATGCTCGAACCACGAAGGGAATCGGACTATCTTGTTCAGTTGGGCTTTGCCTATGAGTCACACTTCACCGATATCGACGAAGAACAGTTTGTTGTTGCGTTCAACACTGCAGCAACAGGGCTTACCACTCCTCGCTCGCAGCTGTCGCTGACCCAGGAACTTGGCCGCAGCCAACGCACCCTACTTGAGTTTCATCAACCGGTCCTCGGCCCGTACTACCTGCATGCCTTGACTCGTTTCGACAACCTTCTCATAACTCAGCATGAAACCGGTGACCCAAACGAACAATACCGGACTACCGCCGGATCTGTGGAGCTGCGGACCGGGCTAACACTACTGGGGTACGCAAACGCGTACTTATCGTACAGCATTGCTGGCGTGTATTCGCGACCACGATATACCAAAGACGTAATAGAGCCGTCCTTTGAAGGCCGTGTTGCGGGCCTTACCGCGGCATTTGAGTTTGATTCGTTGGATCGCTTTCCTTTCCCCAATAGAGGCGCCTATTATACACTGCAAATCAGCGACTATGCCGCCTACCTTGGAAGTGAACTTGAGTACCGGCGCGCCGGTGTCGATTATCGGCGCTTCTTTCCCATTACAGACCGAAACGTAGTGTCGCTTCACCTGCGCGGCGATGGCTCATTTGACACTCGACCCCCAATTTGGGACTCGGCTTGGCTTGGTGGACGGGAGGACCTTTTCGGCTACGACCGTTTTGAACGCCGTGCACGGCAACTGGTCTTAATCGGGGGGGAATACCGCTTCCGGGTACCAGGACTCCCCGAGCCTGCGCGAGAGCGCATCTTTGTCAAGGTCCGAGCAAACGCAGCAGCTCGAAGTCGTGGAGACGGGTATGAGTTTCTTAACAATCTGGGCACAGCAAACACCAAAAATTTAGATATTCTCTGGGGTACCGGACTGGGGTTCGGGGTACGCACGCCCATAGGAGCAGTACAGGTCGACGCGGCGCTCAGAGACGGCCCCGAGTTTCGGTTTTACGTATCGGTGGGCAATCATTTTTAAACACTGCTGCGTCTACGCAGAGAGAAATCGTGACAGTCTTCCGCCGACGCTGGCTCTCATGCTAAGCTACCAAAATCATGCAAACTACCGAGAAGCAGGTCCTTCGGCTGGGAGTTGCCGGACATGCCTTAGTTCATCTATTTGAAGGTGTCACACCGCCGCTTATTCCGCTCCTCGCCCGTGAGTTCAACACGAGTTACCTCGCCCTCGGCGCGGTGGTCACCTTATTCGGCTACCTCTTTGGCTTTGGCTCGATCCCGGCCGGTTACCTCACCGACCGAGTAGGCCCCCGCCGACTCATTAGCATATATATGGTTAGCGCGGGCCTTGTCTCGCTGTTGTTTCCGTTGTCGCGTTCATTAGTAATGTATGCAGTATTCACCGCGCTCATTGGACTCCTGGCCAGCAGCTATCACGCCGCCGGTAACACCTTAATCAGCCGCACCGTGAGTGAAAAAGGTAAAGCCTTTGGAATTCATGGAATAGCCGGAAGTATAGGCACCGCCTTAGTGCCAGCACTTGCCGCCGGTTTAGCGGCACTTGGTGGCTGGCGTGCGCCCCATCTAGTCTTTGGTGTACTAAGTATTGGGCTCGGAGTTTTGTCACTGCGTGTGCCGGAAGCCCCGGCCGCCGTCGCCTTCCATGCGCCCGGCTCGGGCCCTCCAGACGGCAGCGCAGCAACTCCACCCCCCTCCACCAAACGGCCGCTTGGGCCTGTCCCTCTGCGCTACCTTGTGGTTTTCTGGCTGGGCACCGGTCTGTTTGGGCTTGCTATGCGCGGAGTTCTCACCTTTCTGCCCGCATACCTTGGCGAGAGTTTTGCAGTGTTTGGCGAGGGCAACGGGTTCGATATCGTCACGCTTGGCGGCGTCAGCGCAACGGTGGTGCTGCTGTCGGGTGCGGTGGGACAGTACCTTGGAGGTATTGCCGCGGATAAGTACCGTGGCGAAGTGCTTTACCTTGTCATCTTGCTCATGTCCTCCCTGCTGCTTCCCCTTATGGCTCTCACGTCCGGGTTCGCATTAGTCGCAATTGGAGTTGTGTTTGCACTATTCGGCTTCGCGGTGCAGCCGGTGCAGAACTTTCTCCTTGTCCGATATGTATATCCTGAGTCTCATGGAAAGATGTTCGGCGTCCACTTCTTTCTCGTCTTTGGCGTGGGCTCGGCTGGCGCGCTGGTGTCCGGATATCTTGCCGACCTCTTTGGACTTGCGTCGGTCTTCTTAGGCATGGGGCTTTTTTCGACGGTCGCAACCTTGTGCATTCTTTACCTGCACCTTAGGGTTCGCTCGCAGCTGCCAACACATCCAGTCTCCTCCAGCGGGGTGTCTTAGCCTATGCCTGAGCTACCTGAGGTTGAGAACACGGTTCGTGATCTACAAGAGGCCGGTATCGTTGGTACTCGTATTGTGGCGACTACAATCAGCTGGCCCCGCAGTGTAGGCGGCGACGCCGATGCCTTTAGCCTACGAATACGCGGCCTTACACTCGCGGCCATTAAGCGTCGCGGTAAGTTTGTTGTCCTTCAGTTTGACGACGATATCGTCGGGCTCCTGCACCTTCGCATGAGCGGCCGGCTTAGCGTGGAACCATCCGGTAGTAATGCCGGTACCCATGATCGCGTAACGCTCGGCTTTGCTACCGGCCTCGAGCTCCGCTTCCATGACCCCCGCAAGTTTGGACGCTTATTACTGTATTCTGTTGCGGAAGCAGAGCAGATTCTCGAACGCCTTGGGGTTGAGCCGTTCAACTCGGCCGAGTTCACGCTTGAAACGATAGCTCACAGAATCAGCGGACGCCGCCGGAGAATAAAGCCTTTGCTGCTTGACCAGCGAGTTGTGGCCGGACTTGGAAATATCTACGCGGATGAAAGCCTCTGGGAAGCAGGTATTCATCCTGCACGCACCGCTGCATCGCTGCGAAAGAGTGAGATAGAAGCCCTGGTTGCAGCAATTCCGACGGTACTCGGACGTGCGGTTGCTGCCGGAGGAACCAGCCTTGGCGCAGGGCACAGCAATCACCGCCTTCCCTCGGGTAGAAGTTCCGAAGGCTGGCAGGGGCTCCATGTCTACGGTCGCGCGGGCACCGTGTGCACGCGATGTGGCGCAGAAATCATCCGCACAGTACTGTCCCAGCGTTCAGCCCACTACTGTCCGCGCTGCCAACCTGAGGCCCGAATTAGCGGCGTTCTACTGGATATGGACGGCACCATGGTCGAGACCGAACGCGTCCTTATTCGTTCTTTTCAGCAGGCAGCTCAAGAATGGGGACTTCGTTTAGCAGATGAAGACCTGCTAGCTACCATTGGCAAGACTGCCGCGGCATCACGTGAGATCCTTTGCGGGCTGCTGGGTACACTAGTGAGTTTTGAAACGTGTAGTAAACGAGCAGAGCAATTGGCAGCAGAGGTCATTGCCCAGCAAGGCATAGCACGGCGCCCAGGCCTGGACGAGTTTCTAGATGAGCTCAGCCGCCGCAGCATTCCGTATGCGGTTGCAACGTCCACTCACCGTCAAGAGGCTGAGTACGTGCTGGCCCAAGCTGGCATTCGCGACAAATTCAACGCCATCGTGTGTGGCGACGAGGTTACAAACGGCAAACCCGCGCCGGAGATCTATCACCGTGCAGCCGCCCAACTTGGACTGGAGGCACGCAACTGCCTGGCAATTGAAGACTCCGAGCCAGGCATTAGGGCAGCGTCCGCTGCCGGTGCTCACGCAATCCTTATTCCGAACCTGGTACAGCCAACTCCCACCGCGCGCGTAGCCGCAGCTCGGGTCTGCATAACAATTGCTGAGGTTACGGAATTGCTTCGTGAAGGGGCTATTACCTTCGATGCTTAGCTGTAATTTCTTGCCTTTTCCTCGACTCTCATGTGCGCTATATTGGAGAGGTATGCGAAAGCTTTTCCGCTTCCCTCTCATCTCTATTGCTTTGTTTCTTTACATCGCAGTAGCTGCTGTGGCTCTTGAGGAGTTTGCGCACGCTGGGCCCGAGCTAAACGGCCCTCAGTTTGATCCGCTTGGAGGCCTTGCTGAGTCGGCTATCTCGGTAGGAGTCTTTGAACACGTGCCTGGAAGCCCCACGACATCGGATCCAATTGCCCGACTAGACCAGACACCCTCCGGTAGAACCGAAGAGCGTAAGATGGGCACCTCACCGTTAGATCAAGATAGTTCAACCTTGGTCCGAAACTACGACAACGACGGGAACCTCCTCGAGGAGTACACACTCGATACACGAGGAAGCACGCAGCAACGCAAAATATTTCGCTACGATGATGAAGGAGTTATCGACCAGGTAACTAATTACCGCCGGCAAGATACTGTCGAGAGCGCTCTTATTTTCTTGTATGCCGGGGATCTATTAGGAGAGGTAGCGGTATACGAGGCGGATGGACAACCTCGCTGGCGACGGGTGTATGAGTATCCGGAAGAGAATGTGGTGACATGGTCCCTGCTGCATGCCGACGGAAGGCAGCAACAGGCAGGAGAGCTCATCTACGACTCAGAAAACGTTTTACAAGAGCAGCGGAGCCTGGATGAAAACAGCATGCTTACCGAGCGCAAGATCTTTGAGTACGACAATGAGGGTCGCGCCGTTGCAATTTCAACTTTCGATGCCAGCAACGAACTTGTTGAGGGGTACAGCTTTATGTATGACAACGCTGGCAACCTTATACGCCGCATGATTGAAGACCAGAACGGGCACCCTGTATCGGTTACGCGGTATCGTTACACCTATGATGAATATGGAAGTTGGACACGGGTCGACAAGCTTCTTGTTGAGGCTCGGCTCGAACGCCCCTTTCAAGTGCTGCGAAGCGTGCTCACGCGAAACATTAACTACAACTCAATGTCTTAGAAGGAACATTTTGGTGTCACACATTTTTGTAGTTGAGGACAACACGCTCATACGGGAAGGAGTTCGCGACTACCTCGCCATCGAGGGAGACCGGGTAACCGAGTTTGAAAGCACTGCCGGGGTGGTTGAGGCTGTGCGCACTGCC
>JAIVHN010000148.1 GCA_020201015.1 Spirochaeta sp.
ACAGTACAAACGCTTGGGATGACGATGAGACGTTTGACTTCGACTATCTCTTCAATTTCTGGACTACCGACTTTGCCTTGCTGCTGCGCCCAACCGCACGCGGAAACATACCCATGGTCTATCTTCTGGTGGGACCAAGCTTTAGCTTAACAACATCCGAGGTGACCGTGACCGACTATGACTCCGGTGATGAGTTAGACACATTGGATTTGGAGTCCAACCCATTTCTGGGTCTGGTGCTTGGTGGCGGGCTAGGTATAAGAATTGCGCGCACCGAGCTCTTTGGTGAGCTTATTTACACCTTGACCGGTTTTGAATTTGAACAAAACACCGCGGCAGTATCAAACTCAATCAACGCAGTCCTCGGTTTAGCAGTGCAGTTGCGCTAAGGTACTCAAGCCCCCCGGTGGGGCGGCTCACCGGGGCAGCTCACCGGGGCGGCTCTACCCGGCCTTCTGTGTGTCCTGTTTGTTTACGCGACTGTGGTGCTCGAAGGCCGCGCGGTGAAGCATGCAGTGTCGGTGGGCAAGCGCATCCAGATCTTGGTCGTAGCCCCCGCCAATCACGCCCGCCACTGCAACCCCGCGCCGTCTACACTCGCCGATCACATAGCTGTCGCGTTGGTAAATGCCGTCCAGTGACAAGCTAAGCCGCCCTAAGCGGTCGCCCGCGTAGACATCGACCCCGGCATCGTAGATCACCAGCTGCGGCTCTACATGTTCTATAAGTTGAGGAAGCTCGGCCTCCAGTCGTGATAGGTACTCCGCATCCTGCATGCCGTCAGGCAGGCCTATGTCGTAGTCGCCGGGGGTTTTTCGGAACGGGAAGTTACTCTCGCAGTGCATGGAGAAGGTAAAGACGCGCGGGTCGTCGGCAAAGGCTGCGGCGGTGCCGTCTCCCTGATGCACATCAAGGTCAACCACAAGAATGCGGCTTACTGCCCCCTCGTCCACCAGGCTGCGTGCAGCAACGGCAATATCATTAAAGATGCAGAACCCCGAGCCGAAGCCCGGGTGGGCGTGATGAGTACCCCCGGCAGCGTTGCACGCCAGGCCGTGACGCAGTGCCAGGCGCGCGGTAAGCAGGGTGCCGCCTACTGCGCGCCGAGTTCGGCGAGTAAGCCCCTCGCTCCATGGCAGGCCTATTCGTCGAAGCGCTTTTGCATCGATCTCCCCAGACAGAAACGACTCAACGTAGGCGGGGGTGTGCAGGTGTGTTAAGAGCGCCACGTCGGCAGATTCTGGACTGTAGGTGTTCTCCGATGTAGCTATTCCCTCTGACCGGAGGATTGAGTTCACCTTAGCAAACTTGGGCATAGGGAACCGGTGCCCCTCTGGAAGAGGCGTGACGTACTCTTCGTGGTAGACAAGCTTCATAGCATGCAGTGTAGCGCCTTTTGAAGTAGGAAGGAAGGAGCACAGCCGACCAAAGCGTCTGTTGCCACACCGCCCGTGCTACACGGCCAGGGCCACACCGCCCGTGCTACACGGCCAGGCCCGGCACGTCTTGCGTCGCACGTGTCCGTACAGTACCATTCGCGTTACACTATGTAGCGGGCAATTCACGCTGGAGGCACTATGTTTCTGAGACAAGTTAAGCTCTCAGTTCGGCTGAGCGCAATAATTCTACTTTTGCTGGTCTTTACGGCGGGCATGGTGGGTTTCTACACATTCCAAATGAGCCAAATTGGGCAGGTTGCTACTGAGCAAACTGGAAATGCCGTTATTTCCGGCATCGAAGAAAAGGTTCAGGTCGGCACGCACAGCATGGCAATTGCGCTGTCTGCAGCAGTATCGGACGTCGAAGACGCGGAAGAACAGAAGAATATTCTCCGAGATATGGTTCAGGATATACGCTTTGAAGAGGATGCCTCAGGCTACTACTTTGTCTACGAAGACACGACCGTGGTTACGGTGCCGACAAATGAGAGCCTTCAGGGACGGGACCTTGCAGACACCGCCGACGAGAACGGTGTCTACTACGTCCGTGAACTTGCCGAGGCCGCAGCTTCTGGGGGTGCATTTGTAGAGTATGTGTTCGAGAAGCCGGGAGCTGGTACACAGCCAAAAATCTCGTATGCCGAAATGATCCCGGGTACCGATTACTGGGTCGGCACCGGCGTCTACGCCGACAATGTTGCTGCCCAGCGTGCTTCCGTCGCGGGTCTTATTGAAGCGCGCATTGCAGTATCGTCCGGCATCGCACTGTTAACGGTTCTCGGAGTATTCCTGCTTATCATAGTTCCACTCCTTGTGCTCGTCATACGCAGCATTCTCCAGCCTATATCCAGGCTGCAGACCGCTGCGGAAAGCATCGAAAATGGTGATCTCACCGTCATTACCGAGGTCTCTGGGAGAGATGAAATCTCAGGGCTGCTTAGGACCATGGCCTCTATGCGGGAGCGACTTCAGGGTGTTGTATCCGATGTGAAGCAGGTGGGAGACAGGGTTGCCTCCGGCAGCCGAGAAATGAACGCAAACGCCCAAAGGCTTTCTGAAGGTGCCACCGAACAAGCAGCCTCGGTGGAAGAGGTCTCCTCAT
>JAIVHN010000149.1 GCA_020201015.1 Spirochaeta sp.
ATGCCTACGTTGACCTGAGCGCTATGGTCGAGTATTGTCTATAGTATGAGCAAGTTACTTGTATATGCAGGTGTAGGCTTTGGAGTCATCCTCTCAGTGGGACTTGTAGTGATGCTGGTACTGCAGCAGCCCACAACTGGCCCTGCCGATAACCGCGAGCCAGCTACCGCTTCGCCAGAGTCCGGGAGTTCCGCCGCGGCGGCGGCAGGCGCCGACGGCTCAGCCGCGCCTCGCCCCGCATCTTCCGGTTTGGATGCCACAACAAAAACGCAGCTCGAGGGTCTAGGCTTTCGCGTGTTTGCCGACCCGCCGCAGGCAGAAGACTTTGTCCTGCAGACCATAGACCGCGGGGAGCTCCGCCTTTCGTCTTTTGAAGGTAAAGTGGTGCTGATGAACTTCTGGGCCACGTGGTGTCCGCCCTGCATTGAGGAGATGCCCTCCATGCAACGCCTCTACGAAAGCTTGCCGCGAGAGACCTTTGAGATTCTTGCAATTAACATGCAGGAAGACCGAGACACGGTGCAACAGTTCATTTCCCAGCACAATTTCGAGTATCCTATTCTTCTTGATGTTGAAGGAGGAGTCGCGCAACGCTATGCTGTTCGGGGCTTACCCACAAGTTATGTAATTGCACCGGACGGTTCAATGCCTGCCGCACTCATTGGTTTTGCACATTGGGATGAGCCGGAATTTGTCGAGTTCTTCCGAGATATTGCCGTTGGGGCACGCACCAACAGGTAACACGCTCCTACAACGAGAGGGTCATGAGCGGAAACATCACTATTCTTTTAGCTTTTCTTGCGGGGCTGCTTTCCTTTGCAAGCCCCTGCATACTCCCCTTGGTGCCGTCCTACCTGTCATATGTCGGGGGAGTAAGCCTCCAAGACCTTGAGCCGCGCCGTAGCTTAGTCATTCGCAGAACTTTGCTTTTCATACTTGGGTTCACGGTGGTGTTTGTAGTCCTGGGCATTCTCTTTAGCGGCACCGGGCTGCTGTTCTCAAATATCGGCGCGGCAATAGACCTTTTAGCTGGCTCTATAGTTATGCTGTTGGGCCTGAACATGATTTTTGACTTCTGGAAACTTCTAAACCTTGAAAAACGGTTCCACTTTAAGAGACGCCCGGGGGGAGTTTTCGGTTCATTCTTAGTGGGCATGGCCTTTGCCGCAGGGTGGACACCATGCGTCGGGCCAATTCTGGCCGCAATTCTTGTAATGGCCGGAAGCAGCGCCAACATCGCCCAGGGCGCGGTCTACCTAACCGTATACTCCATTGGGCTTGGACTCCCCTTTCTGGCAGCAGCAGCGTTCTTTGGAAGATTCCAGCAGCTTGGTGCAGGTGCTCGGAAACATCTTCGCCGTCTCCACATAGCTGCGGGAGCATTTCTGGTTTTCATTGGTGCGCTCATTGCAGCGGGCAGATTCCAGCAGCTTAACGCGTTTCTTATGCGCATGGCTGCGAGCATGGAGCGTGGCGCCGCGGCCTATCCAACGGCCGCCCGCGTCATAGCCGCACTTCCTCCTGCGGCACTGGGCCTTGGCCTCTTGTTGCTTGGGCGCAAACTGCAGCGAGCCGCCCGGCTAACCGCTCTCAGCCTTGGGGTCTTGCTTCTTGTGGTAGCCGCAACTCAACTGGGTGGTGGTATTTCCCTTGAAGAGCTGGTAGCGTCCTGGTTACGCTTCCAGGGAATATAGGCGCCTGGTAGCGCCACTCACACGTAAACTGTGAGCATATACGACCAACAGAGAGGAGATCAAACAACATGGTAGAGAATATCAAGGATTTACTTCCCCACCGCGAGCCGTTTCTATTCGTGGACAAGCTGGAAAAGTGCGACAAGGAAGAAATTATTGGGAGTCACGTATTCACCGAAAAAGAGTTCTTTTTTGCCGGTCATTTTCCTGAGTACCCGGTGGTCCCCGGAGTGGTTTTGGTAGAGGCCATGGCCCAGTGTGGTGGAGCTGGCATTAAGCACTTGAACATTATGGAGCAAAGCGCACTCTTTTTTCTAGCATCAATTGAAAAGGCCAAGTTTCGACGTCAGGTAGTGCCTAACGATGAGGTTCGGTTCGTGATAGAAAACATTCGCCTAAGCCCGCGTATGATCAAACAACGGGGTAAAGCCTACGTGGGTGATGAGCTTGCATGCGAGGCCGAGTGGCTCTGTCTGGTCGGTTCGGCCGAGTAAAAAAGCAACGCCCGGCCAAGGTATAGAGAGCAAAACTCTCCACCCGGCCGGGCGCTGCTGCCTCAATTAATTAGATAGTATAGCGGTAAAGAGCTGGCGCTCTGCTCAACTCCCGCGCCGCACAAAGGCGTCACGATATCCGCGAGCGCGCACCATAAACAGCGCTCGTCCTTTCTCATCCTCTTCAAGCGGCCCCACGAATACGCGGTACACTGTGCGGTCCCGCGATACTCCAGGTACCACGGTATAAGGATACTCGGCATCCAGTTCAAGCCCGGATAGTGCCGCCTCAACGCCTGCCACATTTGAGTAGGCGCCAATCTGCAGGTAGTAGGCTCC
>JAIVHN010000150.1 GCA_020201015.1 Spirochaeta sp.
ATGTAGGCCTGTCGGTCCTGTTGACGGAGGTCACCGACTGGCGCCTGCGCCTGCCAGTAATGGGTAGTTATTACGCGTTCAAGGCGCTCCGGGTAATAGTTACCCGGTAAACGTATGAAATGAAAGCGTAGCTTTCGACGTCTTGTGCAGCACCTCGGTATGGTTTACACTGCCTGTGGAAGGTGCAGGATATGTCTGAACAAGCAAAAGCGCTCATTTTTGACTTGGATGGTGTAGTTGTTTTTACCGACAAGTATCATTACCTCGGGTGGAAAAAACTTGCCGATGAAAATGGTTGGCGCTTCGACGAGAAGTTCAACAATAATCTACGTGGAGTTTCCCGTATGAAGTCGCTCGAGCTCATGCTAAAGCACAACGGACTTGACCTTCCTGAAGATGAAAAAAACCGTTTAGCCGACCGCAAGAATGAATACTATAAGGAGCTATTGCAACGCATCAATGAGAGTGATCTCTATCCCGGTGCGGTCGGATTTGTGAAAAAGGTAAAAGAACGTGGGCTAAAAACCGCACTTGCCTCCTCGAGCAAAAATGCCCACGCGGTGCTGGTCGCGCTTGACCTTGAACCGCTCTTTGACGCAGTGGTAACCGGCAACGATATTACGCGGTCTAAGCCTGATCCGGAAATATTCCTGTTAGCGGCAAAAAAAATGGGTATGAAACCGGAAGACTGTGTTGTCTTTGAAGACGCAGGGAGTGGCGTTGAGTCCGCTCATCGTGCCGGCATGAGGGCTGTAGGCGTAGGTCCTGTTGAAACGGTCGGCGCTGCCGAAATCGTCATGCAGGATTACGGGGATTTAGATTTGGAACAAGTTCTATCCGGCGCATAGACAATGCGATAGCCGCAAATTATGTCCCCATCTTAACGCTACAGACACAGATTAATACGGCAAAGTAACCTGGGAATACGACGCGTTGCAAGCAGAAATATGAAATTTAGTGATCTAACCCTAAGAAATGAAGTGCACCAGGGACTGGAGGAGATCGGGTTTACCGATTGTACGGACGTCCAGGAGCAAACCTTTACTCACTCGCTGAAGGGACGAGATGTACTCGTCCAGTCCCAAACCGGTACCGGAAAAACTGCTGCGTATCTCATCACCATTTTCCAGCAGCTCTCGGAGCAGGGTGCGTATCCCGGAAAAAAGGCTCTTGTGGTGGCCCCAACCCGTGAGTTGGCGGTTCAGATTGAGCAGGACGCGCGCGACATAGGGAAACATGTCCCTTGCAAAGTTGGCTGTTTTTATGGAGGTACCGGGTATGTGCAACAAGAGAAAACAATTGCCGACGGTGTAGATCTGATCATTGGAACACCGGGGCGTCTCATAGATTTTAACCGCTCAGGCAAACTGAATTTTGGAGATGTCGGCGTACTGGTTATTGACGAAGCAGACAGACTCTTCGATATGGGCTTTTATCAGGACATACAACAGATCATTCGCAAAACTCCAGACAAGGAGCACCGTCTGACAATGCTTTTTAGTGCAACATTGAGTCAGAGTGTGCGGAACCTTTCATGGAAGTACATGAACGACCCGGCCGAGATCGAGATTGAGCCGGACCACCTTGCTGTCGACAAGATTGAACAGAGCATTTACCACGTTGCACGAAATGAAAAGTTTGCACTTCTGCTTGGTGTGCTTGAGCAGTACAACCCGAGTAACGCAATAGTGTTCACAAACACCCGACGAGCCGCCGAGGAGATTTCTTTTCGGCTGAAATTCAATGGGTATCATTGTGAGTTTCTCATGGGCGATCTTCCGCAACAAAAGCGGCTTAAAATTATCGAGCGCGTCAAAAAAGGGGAAACACGCTTCCTTGTAGCAACCGATGTTGCCGCACGGGGGCTTCATGTTGATGATCTTGAGATGGTAGTTAACTACGATATTCCAGAAGATGCAGAAAACTACATTCACCGCATCGGTAGAACCGCTCGCGCCGGGAAAAGTGGCCGGGCAATAGCATTAGCGTGCGAGCAGTACGTGTTTGGTCTTGAAAATATTGAAAGCATGCTTGGTATGAAAATTCCTGTAGCCGAGTTTGACGAGAGCCTACTTCGGGAAGATCAGGCCCACGGAAAGCGGCCGCCTCGTCGTGAACGTTTAGGCGGGCCGGGTGATCGCAAACCTGCCATGCGTGGAGGATCTCGCGAGCGCGGCGGAGGACCGCGGGGTGCTAGCAGAGGACCGCGGGGTACTGGCGGGGGACCATCGGGACATGGTGGGGGACGACGCAGCGGCACACCTGCCTCGGCAAGCGCGGAAAGAGCTGTTTCGAAAGCGTCCGGTGAAGGTGACCGCAGCTCTTCTCCTCGCCCGGTACGCAAGCGTGGTGGCCGTAGTGGTTCTCCGCACAAACCTGAAACGGCTGCTTCTTCAGCCTCTCAACGACACGACGTAAAGCCAAAGGCAACCAACACGAAAGCAGATGCTCCAGCTGCTAAGGGTTCTGCCTCACAGTCAGACCCCGCCCTCAACGAGCGACTGCGCGAGTATGAGCGCGTTCGGTGGAGAGTCAGCCAAAAACGGAGTCCACGCCCGTGCCGAAAAAGACACCTTCTCAGCCGCATTCGTCAAAGAAGAGCCCAATAAAAACCGAGTCCGCACAACATGCATCTGTACAAAAGGAAAACAGCGAAGGCGTTCTGGGGCGTCTTCGTGGAATCTTTCGGAAGGGTGAGTAAACGATATCGAGAAAGTAAAGGATACTGATAACAGATGAGACGGGAATCTTGACAGGCAATCTAGATTTTCGTTATGCTAAGGCTTCATTTTGTAAGGAGACCGTGAATGGCACGAAATACCAAGGCGAAGGGCAAAATCGTTCGTCGCTTCGGCGTAAACATCTTTGGCAACGAAAAGTATGATCGCCTGCTGAAAAAGAAACCGAATCCGCCTGGAAATCCTAAGAAGGGTCGCATTCGTCAGACCGAGTATGGAAAACAACTTGGTGAGAAGCAAAAGCTAAAATGGGCGTATGGCCTATCGGAGCGGCAGTTCCGTAACCTCTTCTTCAAAGCAAAGGCGCAGAAGGGAGTTACCGGCCATAACATGCTGATCCTACTCGAACGACGCATTGACAACGTCGTTTATAGACTTGGAATGGCTTCAAGCCGTTCCCAGGCTCGTCAGTTGGTGAGTCATGGGCATGTTCTGCACAACGGTCGCAAGACTACCATTCCATCTGTACTGGTTCGCGCTGGAGATACGGTAAGTGTTCGCCCACGCAAGCCCACCCAGGACATGGTTCGGCAGTATCTTGCAGATAATGCAACACGTTCGGTACCACCTTGGCTCGCATTATC
>JAIVHN010000151.1 GCA_020201015.1 Spirochaeta sp.
GTCCGCGCCATCATCATGCTTGGGGTTAACACGGTCAAAAACTTGGCGCTGAGTGCGGCCGTGCTGGATAACCTGGGAAAAGCGGAACACTTTGATGCGCTGGAGATGCAGGGATATTGGCGGCATTGTCTCGGAGTTGGTGCGGCGGGTAAACTCATTGCCCGAAAAATTGGGGTGCCGCCCGAGGCTGTTGAGGAGTATTTCATTGCTGGGCTTTTGCACGATATCGGCAAAATTCCCTTAAACAGCGTTGCTGCCGAAGCCTACATTGAGTCAATGATGCTTGCAGACCGAGGACGCAAGCCGCTTTACCGGGCTGAAAGAAACGGACTGGGCATGGACCATCTTCAGGTAGGAGAACTGATAGCGCGCAACTGGAGCATCACCGATAATCTCATCGACGCTATTGTGTGGCATCATGATCCACTTGGGTACACTGGGGTACACACGCGACTGGTGTATGTTGTGGCTACGGCAAACTACTTCGTCAACATAGCGGGTCTTGGCTATGCTGGGGACCGCTACCCGGAGAAACTGCCCAACGAGGTCTATCACAAATTGGGAATTACGGCCGAGTATTTAGACGAGATTGAAGATTCCATTGCAGAACAGATCTCTAAGGCAGAGGTTTTCTTGCGCGTAACCAAGGGCACAGTATGAAGCATGGATTATATCGATGACCGTTCGTTTTTGGGGTGTTCGTGGGTCTATCCCTACTCCTGGCCCCGAGACGGTGGAGGTGGGTGGAAACACCTCCTGCATTGCTATTCGCTTTCGTGAAGATCAACCGCTTATTATTGTAGATGCTGGCACCGGCATCAAAAAGCTCGGCGACCATCTTGTTTCGAACGAGCTGAAGCATGGGCCTATTCAGGCGCGGATTTTCCTTACCCATACCCACTGGGACCACATTATGGGCTTTCCCTTCTTTACTCCGATTTTCATTCCGGGTAGCAAACTTGAGGTGTATGGCCCAATTACCTACGAGGATGAAAGCATTGAGCAGATCATTGGCAATCAACTCAGTTACCGCCATTTCCCGGTAAGGCAAAGTGAGCTTGCTGCCGACATCTCCTATCACGAACTACGTGAAGAAACGCTCGAGTTCGACGGCGGACTCACGGTCACGACTAAGTTCTTGAATCATCCGGTTCTGTGCCTTGGATTTCGGTTCGAGTTCGAGGGCAGAGTGGTCTGTACCGCGTACGACAACGAGCCCTTCCGCAATGTGTTTGCTACCGATCCGGAATCCCCCGACTATGACGCATCGGCAGCCGCCGAGGGACAGTTGGCAGCCGATGAAGAAAATCACAAACTGATACAGTTTTTTCGCGATGCGGATCTGCTTATTCACGATACTCAGTACACCTTAAAGGAGTACTTGGAGGGGAAGATCGGCTGGGGTCACACACCCTTTGAGGTTGCGGTTAACTCGGCACATAAGGGACGGGTGAAAAAGCTCGTGTTCTTTCATCATGATCCACTACGGAACGACCAGGAGTTAGAATCTTTGCTTGCGAAGTATCGTGGGATGATCAAAGATAAGTCAGGACTGGAGCTGGATGTAGCACGCGAGAAAATGGAAATCAAACTATAGATTCGGACGCTACCGAATATTAAACCAGTTCTCCAGTCTGCCGTTCCGAAACTGAAGTTCAGCAAAGCTATAGGCCCAGAACTCGGTGTCGGCACGGGTTGTTCGTATCTGTTTGGGGTCGGGGAAGAGTGCGAGTACTTCGGACCTGGTCATGCCAACTCGGAGTCGTGCCAGATCAACTACACGAATAAATGGCTCAGGTAGTTCCGGTGTTGTGTAACCGGAGGGTTCACGACGCTCAATGCTGATTTCAGGATCTTTTTTCTGGGTCGTCGGAGTGGTGTCCGGCGAGGAGCTGCAGCCCGAGATACCGAGCATCAAGACTGCACCAAGTAGGACCAACGCCTCAGTCTTGGTTGTTACTATTGTTGAATACGTTGCTTTCTTCACTGTTCAAAGTGTACAACAGTTGCGCCACTCTTTTCAAACATAAACCAAAGGTGTACACTTTGACGGTGACAAGCAGGTGATAAGCAGCTCACAAGCCGGTTCCGGCTTTTCTCGGGGGATTAGCTCAGTTGGTAGAGCGATTGGTTCGCAATCAATAGGTCGTGGGTTCGACTCCCATATCCTCCAGTTTTTTCCGTACACAACATCTGGGAGCCAGCAAATCATGCGAACAGACGAAGATATCAAGAGTCTCCACCCACTTGAGGTGACGGTACTGCGTCGATACGACGTCGGTGACGTACTAACTGCAGCGGTCCTTCAAGCAGATTTAGGACTCAATGTAGGTCAGAGTAATCAAGCCCTTAGTTGGCTTGCCGCACGCGACTCATTGCAGGAGCATAACCGGCGGGTACTTACTCGATACGAGATTACCGAACTTGGCCGTGACTATGCAGAGCATGGTACACCTGAAGAGCGAGTACAGGCTACTGCGCGCGAGCATGGCC
>JAIVHN010000024.1 GCA_020201015.1 Spirochaeta sp.
CACAACATCTGGGAGCCAGTGAATCATGCGAACAGACGACGACATCAAGAGTCTCCACCCACTCGAAGTGACGGTACTGCGTCGATACGGCGTTGGTGACGTACTAACTGCAGCGGTCCTTCAAGCAGATCTAGGACTCAATGTAGGTCAGAGTAATCAAGCCCTCAGTTGGCTTGCCGCGCGCGACTCATTGCAGGAGCATAACCGGCGAGTACTTACTCGATACGAGATTACTGAACTTGGCCGTGACTATGCAGAACATGGTACGCCTGAGGAGCGAGTACAGGCCACTGCGCGTGAGCATGGCCCACTGCCTCTGCCGCGTATCGCTGAATTAACCGGACTGCCCAATAAGGACGTCGGTTCCGCTTTCGGGAAACTCTCCAAACTCGGGATCCTTGGTATGGACGGAGAAAAGCAGGTGAGTTATGCCGCTCCCCCCGGACCTTCGGCTGCTCAAGCCGACATCGACATGGTGCGCGCCTTACTCCGCCGGGCAGTTTCCGCGCCTCAAGGTCTGCTTGAAGAGAACGAGCTGGCCGAAGACGAACGCCGACTGATTGGTGAGATCAGCAAAAAGCGAGGCTCCGCAGGCGCTGCGTTTCGAGTAGTAGAAAGCGAAATTGTTGAGTACAAACTCACCGAGAACGGTATGTCTCTACGGGCCGCAGTAGAGGCGGCGGGTCTCAGTGGCGAGGAAGTTGGAACGCTCACTCCCGCTATGCTCCGTGAAGGAAGCTGGAAAGAAAAGAGCTTCCGTTCGTACAGCATCCAGGTACCACCGAGTCGGATTTTGATTGGCCGCCGCAATCCTTACTGCTCTTACCTCGATCAGGTAAAGGACAAACTTGTGTCTCTCGGATTCGAGGAGTTTGACGGCCCACTTGTGGAGACCGAGTTCTGGAACTCCGATGCGCTCTTTATGCCGCAGTTTCATTCGGCTCGTGATATTCATGACGTGTACTACGTAGCCGACCCGACACATGCACAAGAGATTCAGGAACCCTTTTTGAGCCATGTCGCCGCCACACACGAAGACGGGTGGGATACAGGCAGTAGCGGTTGGGACTACGGATTCGACCGTGATTTCACGCGCAGACTCATTCTGCGCAGTCAGGGAACGGTGATGTCGGCGAAAACCTTGCATGAAGCAAAAGTGCCGGGCAAGTATTTTGGTATTTTGCGGTGTTTCCGCTACGATCAAGTCGATGCTACTCATCTGTCAGACTTTTATCAGACCGAGGGTATCGTGCTTGGTGAGGACGTGAATCTTCGAACGCTTATGGGAATGCTTGAGATGTTCGCCGTTGAGCTTGCTGGTGCCACCGACGTCAAGTGCGTACCGGGGTACTTTCCGTTTACCGAGCCATCGGTAGAGATTCATATTAAACATCCGGAACTCGGGTGGTTTGAACTTGGCGGCGCAGGAATTTTTCGCCCAGAAGTGACCGAGCCCATGGGGGTTTCGGTGCCGGTATTGGCATGGGGGCTTGGGATAGATCGAATGGCGCTCATGCATCTTGGGCTGAACGACCTGCGTGAACTTTTTTCACCAAACATTGAGAACGTGCGTTTGCGAACCGGCAAGCAGGCCGGTTGAGCTTACATCCCAAGGAATAGCACGCAAAGGAACAACAGAAAGGCGAGGACAGTGTCATGCCCAAGATAGAACTACAACAGGATGAACTCTTTCGATACAGCGGCCGCGAGTTTAGTGCTGAGGAACTTGAAGAGGCGCTCACAATGGCCAAGGCCGAGATCGACGATCCGGTTGACGCGAACGGGCTGATCAAAATCGAACTCAACGATACGAATCGGCCCGATCTTTGGAGCACGGCGGGTTTGGGGCGCGCGCTTCGTCTTTATCATGGTTCCAGCGCTGCTGGCACAAAGGTAGGGGTCTCGGCTTCCTCTCCGGATATTGCAGGGCGTTATGAATTTTTCTCCCGGCCCGACTTACCGAAAGCGGTGGGCGAGCGGCGTATTGTAGTGGATTCTGAGCTAGCCGAAAGGCGACCCTACATCGCCGCCTTTGCTGTTTCGGGTCCTCCAATAGCCGATGTCCTGTTGAATGATCTCATTCAGACGCAGGAGAAACTGTGTTGGAACTACGGACGAAAACGAAAAGCCATTGCTATGGGCGTATATCGCGAAAACAGGATTCAGTACCCTGTACGTTATAGTGCGGCCGATCCGGATAGCACCACCTTTGTTCCTCTTGGCTTGGATGCTGAACTCTCACTGCGACAAATTATTGAGCAACATCCTAAAGGACGCGAGTTCGGCGGAATTGTTGCTGCACTCGATAAGTTCCCGTTTCTAACCGACAACACCGGTGCGGTACTCAGCTTCCCGCCTGTTATTAACAGTGCCGATGTTGGAGCCGTGCAGGCGGGAGATACCAATCTATTTATTGAGATGACCGGTACCGACCTAAAGCCCTTGCTGCTTGCCTGTGCAATTGTGGCCTGCGATTTGGCGGATGCAGGATACACGGTACATCCTGTTGAGGTTGAGTACCCGTATGATACTCCTTTTGGGCGCAGCGTAGTTACTCCCTTGTATTTTCAGAAGCCGGTGACTTTCGAGCTGGGTGATGCCGAGCGTCTTTTAGGAGCAGAGCTTCACGAAGATGAAGCGGTACAAAAGCTAAGCAAGATGGGCGTTCGTGCGGAAACAGTTTCTGGTCGTATTACGGCGTATCCGCCTGTGTACCGTAACGACTTTCTCCATCCTGTCGATGTAGTTGAGGACTTGATGATCGGTTACGGCATGGACGCTTTCCCGTCGGAGCCGCCCCAGGATTTCACGGTAGGGCGGCTGACCGGGTCCGAGATTTTCTCACGAGAGGTCAAAACGCTGCTGGTCGGCATGGGCTACCAGGAAATGATTTTTAACTACCTCGGTAGCCAGCGCGACTTCATTGATAACATGTACCCCGATGATCAGCGCGCAGTCGCCACCGGGGACTGCGTGCGTATTGCGAACCCCATGAGTGAGAACTTTGAGTTTGTGCGTCCTTCCATAATTCCGCAGCTGCTTGGGGCCGAGAGCGTTTCGGCCCATGCCGTGTACCCACACTACATTTTTGAGGTCGGTAAAGTTGCTGTCCGGGACACCACCAACAACTACGGATCACGTACCGTGACTGCTCTGGGCGCCGTGGTTGCCGACGCAGAAGCAGGCTTTAATCTGGTAAGTTCGCAGGCTGCAGCCTTGTTCTTTTATCTTGGTCTCGAGTACGAACCCAGTGTGGTCGATGATCCACGTTTTTTAGCAGGACGGGTTGCGGCTTTGCTGGTTAAGGGGCAACGAGTAGGAGTTCTGGGCGAGATTCACCCGCAGGTGCTTGAAAACTGGGGCGTAACGGTTCCGTGCGCCGTCATCGAACTAGATCTTGATCTACTACGAACGGCTGGCGACCTGGATTAGTCTTTCGCAATCTGAAAAAAAGGCGTATAATAAAAATCAGGTGATGAAAAGTTCCTCGGCCGATCTTCCTCAGGTTCTCATTCCTTATCCCGGGCCCAGTGATGATGCACGTGAGCAAGATATATTTGTGTACCTTAGGCCGGAGTCAAACGGGGTTCTGGTTGAGAGTACTATGCTCAAGGTTGTGGAACACCATCCTGACTATAAACAGAAGCTGAAGCTCGTGTACCTGGCCAACATGCCTGGGAAGTACATTCTTGATCAACACATCATAGAGAACCATTATCAGCTCAAGTTGTATTTTGCGGTTCACGGTAGGAAAGCATTCACGCCAGCAATGTCTGAACGCTTTGCCGCATATTTCGATACCTCGTTTGAGAAGGCCGATATCGTTGGGTCCTTTGAAGCACTTAAGCGGCTTAATATGCGCCCAAATGAGTTGTTCCAGACCTGGGTGCCGACCGATCGCATGCTATCCATGAACGGTCAAACGGTGAAACTCGTGCAGGATCTGTACGTAGTTAACTACGACCTACCCGCCATACTTCACAAGAACAGTCGAAGCACCGATATCGCAGTAATGATGTTCCGTACTTCAGTTGGCTTGTCACACTTTAAGGTGCTTGCTGGCGAAATGGCAAGTGCATTGGGCGATGCAGGGCTTGTTGACGAACACACGCCGCCCAGCAGACTTTTTCATTACAGCAAGGGACCTTTTGAAGGCATTCTCGACGGCCTTGGTTACCTATGCTTTTCGGACGGACGGCGTGCCCAGATGGATGAGCTTAGTTATGCACGGTATTTACATGCACAAGGGCTTGGTTATGAGGATATATATGCCTTGTTGCGCAATCCGATTGGCTGCTTTGAGCGTGCTGACGGCGTGACCGTTGAAGAAGATCTGCTCGCGTATACCATGTTTGACAGCTACCACGAAGCTCTTTCGAAAGTACTGCGTATACGGTCGCAGTATCACCGGCTGGATGGCTGAGATTTCCGGGGTTTTATTTGCTCTGCTTCTTGTTTACATAGCGGTGCTTTTCGGATAGCTTTTGCGGCAGGAGCGTGCACGGTGAGTATTTTTGAGATTATCATGCTGGTTTGTTTTGGAATGGCGTGGCCCTTTTCTATACATAAGTCGTACACATCACGACAGGTGGGGTCAAAAAGCTTGCTATTCTTGGTTGCCCTGTTAGTTGGCTACATCTCCGGAGTTTTGCATAAAGTCTTCTTCCTCTATGATGCAGTAATTTTTCTTTATATACTTAATGGAACCATGGTTTCTATAGACATTGCTCTCTACATTCGAAACCGCTGGTATCACGTCAAAAAGAGCGTAGAGGACGGGACATGAACGTAGTTATTGTCTATGCAAGCAAGTATGGTACCGTGGAGCGCTTTGCAGGAAAGCTCACGGAAGCGTTCGGCGAGGGTTCTGCAGCCCACAATCTTCGCGAGTCCAAGAATGTCGATATCTCGTCGTACGATGTCGTTTTTATCGGCGGTTCAATTTATGCGGGGCGGATTCAAAATGAGGTGCAGCAGTTTTGCACTCGATATCAAAATGAACTTTTGGAGAAGCATGTTGGGGTATTCATCTCATGCCTCTACGAGGGCGAGGCTGCCGACCGGCAACTCGTAGCATCCTTTCCGGACTGGTTGTATGCTCATTCCTTCGGTTCCTACATCATTGGGGGCGAGGTGCGACCGTCCGAGCTGCGGCTGCTGGACAGCATTCTTATGAAAACCTTCCTTCACGTCCGGGAAGATATTGTGAAACGGCGTCCAGAAGTACTCACGGCGATGGTTGAGGATGCGCGACAACTGGTGTAACCGTTTCTTTGACCTGCCGTCCGCTACGGCAGCCTCACAAAAAACTTCTCTGGGGAGGTCTACCGGCCTATGGTTTATTGGATCGGCGGCGAGTTAACTGAGGTTTTTGGTCCGTTCCGCCTCCTTCAGTCTCATGCAATACTCATTATTTTGGGCCTCTACTTAGGGTTTATCTTAACCTTTGTGTTGTTGCCACGACTCATGCACCGTTTGCCGCAAGACCGAGGGCGGGATTTTGCTGTTGATTCGGGTAAGGCGGTTGGCAAGCCAACAGGTGCGGGTCTTATCTTTATACCGATATTTGTGTTTGTTTCTCTCCTGATGGTACCTTTCGGCGCCGCTCAACTTGCGGTATTGGTTTTGGTGCTGCTGGTTATGATGTCCGGCTATCTTGATGATCGCAGTGAACAGTCTTGGAGTGAATACAAGAAAGGGTTTCTGGATCTTCTTATGGCAGTTGCCGCTTCAGTTGTTCTCGTTCTCAGTAATGACCGGAGCATCTGGTTACCTTTCACGAATACTATTTTGCAGTTACCAATACCTGTCTACATGGCGGTCGCTACCGTGCTCATCTGGGCTTCAATTAACATCACCAACTGTTCGGATGGGGTCGACGGGCTCTCGGCAAGTTTGGCCATGCTTGGGCTTGTGAGTCTGGGGATCATCATGTACTTTGTGGTCGGGCACTCGGATGTTGCCCGCTACCTTCTTCTTCCGCACTATGCCTATGGTGCACGCTGGGCGGTTATGGTTTTTACCTTGGCCGGATGCTTGGCCGCCTACCTGTGGTTCAATGCTTATCCAAGTCGGGTTATGATGGGAGATGCGGGTTCTCGCGCCCTCGGGTTTTTCATCGGCGTTTCAATCATGATCACCGGCAACCCGCTGCTTATTTTTATTGTCTCCTCGGTGCTTTTGGTAAACGGTGGTACCGGACTGTTGAAAGTGGCATTGCTTCGCTTTCTCAACATTCGCATCCTGCACAATACTCGGTTTCCGCTGCATGACCACATGCGTGAGTATCGTCAGTGGTCGAACGCTCAAGTTCTGGTAAAGTTTGCCATTATCCAGCTTCTTATTACTTTTGGTCTTTTCGGAGCCTTCCTGAAGATCCGGTAAAACAGAAACCATTGCAGCAATCAGCGATCCGGCGTTACAATAAGAGTTGCAGTGGAGCCCGGATATAAGGAGTACAGCGTGGAGAAAAAGCAACCGGAGCTACGGGTGCGCCGCACTCGGAAGCTGCTCTGGAAGGCACTCATTGAACTTACGACTGAGAAGGGGTACGACTCGGTAACGGTGAAGGACATCACCGAGCGGGCAATGATCAACCGTGTTACTTTTTATCGGCATTACGAAGATAAAAACGATCTGCTCATGCGGGGCATGGATGAAATAATGGACGATCTCAACGAGCGTTCCGAGCCACCACTGACAGACTGGCGAATCTCGCTGCATGAGCCTCCGAGCAACGCCCTTGTTTTCTTCGAACATGTATTGGAATATGCACAGTTTTATCGAGTTATGCTTGGTAAGCGCGGTGTACCGGAGCTTGGGGAACGCATGCAACGCCATATCGACACCCTCTTTCAAGAGCGGATTGAGCTGGTGCGGCACACCGAGAGCTCGCGTCTCAGCAAAACACTTGTTCCAATTGACCTCGCCGTATACTCCATCTCGACTACGGTACTGGCAATTGCCAAGTGGTGGGTTGACAACGATCTGCCATGTACTGCCCACGATATCGCAATGTATACCACGCGCCTAATTGTCTTGGGCGCTTATCGCTCTATTGGGGTTGAATTTGAACTACCTGAGGAGCTGCGTGCGTAGATGTGGCAGTCATAGAGTACTGAATCATATATGCTGCAGCCGTTAGAGGTGTTAAACGGTAGGCGGCTGCAGGCTCTTACGAGTGTCTGCTGCATACTTTTGGTAGCGTTCGGCCGATGCTGCAAAGTTTTCCAGCTCATCTGCACGCAAGTCGCGCAACACGCGGGCAGGTACACCTCCCACAAGCGTCCCGGTCGGCACACGCATTCCGGGTGTCACAACCGCCCCGGCTGCAACCATTGAAGTCGTTTCAACCACTGCCCCGTCAAGTACTATAGCGCCAATACCAATGAGGCATAGATCTTCAACCGTACAGCCATGGATCACCGCTCGGTGACCTATGGTGACTTGGTCACCAATAATCAACGGGTGTGTTTCGTGGGTTACATGACACACACATCCGTCCTGAATATTGGTCATTTTCCCCACCCGAATGAAATGGATATCGCCACGTAGAACTGAGTGGTACCAAATACTTGATCCTTCCCCTACTGTGACGTCACCAATAATGTAACTTCCTGGGGCGCAGAAAACGGATTCATCAATTCGGGGAAATACATCTTGGTATGGTAACGCACTACCGAGGTTGACGGTGTTCTGCTGCTGCATGTGCTATATGTCCTCGACCGCGTTTGCGGCTGTAGCGTGAACGTCGTTGTGTGAGGCAAATCGATCAAAAAACTCTTGTGAGGGCAGGTAGTTGGTTTCATCAAATAGTTTTCCCTCTTTGTAGTAGCGAACATAAGGAACGTGATGATTGCCCCATACTTTTTCTTTGAACTTTCGAAACTTCTTGAATAACGGCGACTTGTCATATACGAAACAGGGTACAGAGAGTTCATATGCCTGTGGTTCTGCTTTGTGCGCCGCGGCCGTGAGCCAGGTATCCATAGATTTCCACTGCGGGCACCAGCCCTGTGTTAAAATCACTGCGACGTTCGGATACGCCCCAATTACGTCATCCGGCAGCTCTCCGTGGTCAAGTGCATGTTGAATGTGTTCTTCATGTAACTCACTGCGGTGCATCATACATTTGCTCCCTTAGTAAATGTCTTTTAGTCAATGTCTTTGTCTCGTGTCCGGTCAATTATGTCGACGGGTTATCAAGCTACCCGTTATGCATTTTCTGTTAAGCAAGCGACCTGCCTCTCAAGTTGCCGGTGAGCAATCTCGCCAATGCAGGCAACACATTTCACTATGCACTCATCCGCGAGTGAGTAGTGAACCATGGTTCCATCCTTTCTACTTTCTACCAGACCCGCATGTTTGAGAATTGAAAGGTGCTTGGACACGGTCGAGGTGTCTGCACCTACAAGCTCGGTCAATTCACACACACAGTAATCCTGTAGGTTGAGCTTTTCAATAATAAAGAGTCGTGTAGGATGTGCCAGTGCTTTGAGGATTCGGGCTTTTGCCTCAATCCGGTAGCGTTCGCTATTTGTCATATGGGGAATATAGCCAATTAATGGAGCTTTCGTCCAGAGGTAGCAAACCTTCAGAGGTACCAAGGCGCTTGCCTTATTAGCGCTCAGCTCGGTATTCTCTGAGTAGTATCATAGGAGGAAAACATGAGCATTAGCGAACAGTCCGTAATGGATGCGCTGTCACATATCATTGATCCCGACTTCGGTCAGGACATTGTCTCGCTTGGGTTTGTTCGAAACTTGGAGATTGAAGGCCCACAGGTGAGCTTTGCGATCCAGCTTACTACGCCTGCGTGCCCTATTAAGGATCAATTCAAGACGCAGGCCGAGCAGCAGGTTGGAGCCATTCCCGGTGTTGAGTCGGTTAAGGTGGCTATGACCAGTGCAGTTAAGAAACGCACGCCAAAAGTGGAAAACAGCGGACTGAAAGAAGTGCAATCAATCATTGCGGTTGCCTCCGGCAAGGGGGGGGTGGGCAAATCTACGGTTGCCGCATCTATCGCGCGGGAGCTGTCCGGCCGCGGGTATCGTGTGGGATTGCTTGACACCGATATTTTTGGGCCGTCGGTGCCGTCTCTCTTTAACCTACACGAGCAACAGCTGTATCCTCATCCTGGATCTGCCACCCGGCACTGGTGATATTCAGCTCACCATTACGCAGGCGGTTGAGCTTGGCGGCTCGGTCATTGTAACCACGCCGCAGGCACTGGCGTATGCCGATGTAATAAAAGGCATCATGATGTTTGATCGGGTAAACGTCCCGGTACTCGGCGTGATTGAGAATATGTCCTACTTCGATTGTGGAAACTGCAACACCCGGCACCGCATCTTTGGTGAAGGTGGTGCAAAGCGGTTATCGGAGCGGTTTGGAATTGATGTGCTGGCCGAGTTGCCGCTATCGCCGGAGCAGTATGGGGGTACACTTGAAGCGTCTCCCCAGAATACCGATGTCTCTCAGGCTGTCGATAACGTTATTCGCGCTCTGGGAAAAGCTAATCTGGAGGGCATCAAGCGCCCCGAGGTGGGGTACGACGCCGAATCGGTGCGGCTCTACTGGCGTGAGGAAGACCTTCGTATTGAGGTGCCAAACAAGATTTTGCGGCTTGACTGCCGCTGCGCCGCCTGCGTAGATGAGTATACTGGAGAAAAAAGGCTTGAGCCCGACTCAATTCCCGACGACATCCATGCGGAGGATGTTCAAACGATTGGAAACTACGCCGTCGCAATAACCTGGAGTGATGGACATTCGAGCGGGTTTTTCTCGTACAAACAACTCCAAGAGCTTGCCGGTGTCGCCACATAAGCATTATTCCGCCAAATAAACTTTAGCACTGAAGCCCGCGAAATTTGACCTTTCGTGTGGTATTAGTACATTATACAAAGGTAGAAAACTTGCTCTGACGAGAAAAATAACCGTCACAGTAGTAGCATGAGTAGAATTATAAGGAGAAGTGCATGAAAAAAAGCACCAGGTACGCATTGTTTGCTGCCGCGTTAGCGTTAGCGTTCACGGCCTGCGCAAGTGCGCCGGAGCCCGACCCCGAACCACTACCGCCCATAGAAACCGAGACGGAAACGTTGGAGGCACAGCGAGAGCAAGCCGAGATGCTGCGTCGGCAGATCGTGGACGCCGAGTTGTCACAGTACGCACCAGATGAATTTGACCAGGGCGATGAGCAGCTCGCTCTTGGCGATGAGCAACGTGAGCTGAACGCTGATGAGGCGCTTGCGCGTTATCGCGCGGCGTCAGAGAGCTATCGTCGAGTTATAGACCGCGCCTTTGAGGAGGTGGTTGATGTTGCTCGCAGCGATGCCGAGAGCGCGAAGAGTCAAGCCGACGAGGTGCGTGCACGGCGTGGCGCGCCGGAACCCTACGAGCAGGGTGAAGAACGCTACGCAACCGCAGAGAGCGCGCGCGACCAGCGCGAGTTCAATCCGTCGCTTGAGGGCTATCGTGGGGCTCTCGAATCATTCGAAGAGGCCTACGAGGTGGCGGCCGAACGTCGCGACCGAGCCCGAGAGGCTATGGACTCGGCAGATCGCGCAATAACGCAAACCGAGGATAGTACTCAGGAACTTGAGGACGAACTCGAAGACGAAGAAGATGAGCTTGAGGAAGAGGAATAAGGAGAACCCCCGATGAAAAAGAAATTAGCAATTTTGTGCGCACTTGGGTTGGTTCTTGCGGTATCGCTCCCTGCTCAGAATCTGCTCCGAGAAACATCCGAGTATCAACAGGCGCAGGATCTGCGCCAGCAAGCAGAGGAAGCCTTTGAAGAGGGTGAGTATAACCGAGCTGTAGAGTTATCGGCCGAGGCTGAAGATTATGCGCGACAAGCTGAGGTAGCTGCTCGACACCTATGGTGGGGCTACCGTGCGCGAAGTGCACGAACAAGGACGGAACGCGGTATAACTCGCGTGCGTAACATTGAAGAGCCATTAAATCACCCAGACCGCTTTGAAGAAGCGCAGGACAAGTTTGAAGAAGGTAGTGAACTCATAGAAGAAGAAGAGTTTGAAACCGCTTTTGATCTCTTCCAGGACGCGCTTGCGTTGCTCGACGGGCTGAGTGGTGACGAAGATGTGTTGCCCCAGTATTATACGGTGCGGCGTATTCCGGAAAAGCGTGATTCCTTTTGGCGCATAGCCGAGTATGACTTCGTATATGATGACGGCTTTGAATGGCAACGCTTGTATGAAGCAAACAAGGATGTAATACAGGATCCGGATAATCCGCGGCTAATCCAACCTGGTCAACGCCTCCGCATTCCTGAACGTGACGGTGAAACTCGTCGTGGTGAATGGCAGCCGTAAACTGTTGTCTCAGTAAGAAGTAGCTACCCAATAGAGTCTGCGTGCAACGCGCAGGCTCTATTTTTTTTTGGTCTCTTTCACTACACTTTACCTATGGACAAAACCGAACGCAACGACGCACCTGAACCGGAGCATGAACGAGATTTTGGCGCCGAGGCGCTGTTCTATCATGAACATCCGGTGTCTGGTAAGCTTGAGATACACCCTACTAAACCGCTGACCTCACAGTATGACCTCTCGCTCGCGTATTCCCCAGGTGTAGCCGAGCCGTGTCGGGCAATTGCCAAGAATCCGGCGGAGTCGTATCGGTATACCGCGCGCGGAAACTTGGTTGCTGTAATCACCAACGGAACCGCGGTACTGGGCCTTGGCAACATTGGGCCGGTGGCCGCGAAGCCGGTAATGGAAGGTAAAGCGGTTCTCTTCAAGCAGTTTGGCGGCATAGATGTTTTTGATCTTGAGTTAGACTGCAACGATCCTGACAGGTTTGTGGAGGTTGTCAAAGCTCTTGAACCCACCTTTGGCGGAATCAATCTTGAGGACATTCGAGCACCTGAGTGTTTTGACATAGAACGTCGGCTCCGCGAAGAGTGCACAATCCCGGTGATGCATGACGACCAACACGGGACGGCGATTATTGCAGGGGCGGCCTTGCTGAACGCAGTTGAGGTTGCTGGTAAACGAATGGAGGATCTGCGCATCGTTGCTCTAGGGGCAGGGGCTGCCGGGATAGCCTGCCTGGGTTTCTTCCTGACCTTGGGGGTACGCAGTGAGAATATCTTGCTGTTTGATAAAGATGGAGTGGTGAGCAGTAACGATACGGACTCCAATGATGCACGTTTCCCCTTTGCGACTACGAGAGTCGGTCTTGACTTAAAGGCTGCGCTTTCTGGCGCGGATATGCTTCTTGGCCTTTCTGCTGGTGGAATTGTTGAGCCTGAGCACCTTCAAGGTATGGCCTCTAACCCAATCGTTTTCGCCCTTGCGAATCCTGACCCTGAGATCTCACGGGAACTTGCTGTATCAGCGCGCCCCGATGTGATCATGGCTACCGGCAGGTCGGATGGTCCTAATCAAGTAAACAACGTACTTGGTTTTCCGTTTATTTTCCGGGGAGCCTTGGATGTTGTAGCCGACACTATCAATGAAGAGATGAAACTCGCCGCAGCGCATGCAATTGCCGGACTGGCGCGTGAACCGGTACCCGACTCGGTTCAAAGAGCCTACTTCCAACATGGCATTGAGTTCGGGCGTGACTATCTTATTCCGAAGCCCCTTGACCCGCGCCTCCTTACCAGCGTTGCTCCGGCTGTCGCTCGTGCGGCAATGGAGTCCGGCGCAGCGCATGCCGCAATTGACGACTGGCGTGTCTATGAAAGTGAGCTG
This sequence comes from Spirochaeta sp., assembly GCA_020201015.1. Lineage (GTDB taxonomy): Bacteria > Spirochaetota > Spirochaetia > DSM-27196 > SLAA01 > SLAA01. The sequence goes on from JAIVHN010000024.1 coordinate 12,723, forward strand.
CTGGCTCGAGTAGGAATAGGGCAGAAGCTCATTACCGCTATTCAGAGCCAGGCGCGGCGAGACCCCAAGCGTGTGGTTTTTGCGGAGGCCGACTCATATAACGTTCTCAAGGCGGCGCAACTTGCCCGGGATCAGGGTATTGCGGAGCCGTACTTGTTAGGGAGCGAGGCTCGGATATTGGATTTGATTGAGGAGCACGGTCTCGCGGGGCTTGCCGACTGCACGATGATTGAGCCGCGCGAAGAGCCGGAGCTCTGCGAGCAGTATGGAGAACTGCTGTACGAACTACGGCACCGAAAAGGTGTCACGCGTTACGATGCGGTAAAAATGATGACCGATCGTAACTACTTCGCCGCTGCGATGGTTGAGTTTGGCGATGCGGATGCGATGATCTCAGGCGTTACCAAGGAGTATCCTAAAGTGATTCGGCCGGTACTCCATGTTATTGGGCCGGAAAAGCCGGGCGCTCGAGTAGCGACAATGGATGTTATCACCAGTCGCCGAGGCACCTTCTTCTTTGCAGATACTGCGGTGAACCTCGATCCAAATGTTGAAGAACTAGTTGAAATTATCGAACTCACGGCTCGTACTGTGCGGCTGTTCGACACCGAGCCGGTCCTGGCTATGTTGTCCTATTCAAATTTTGGCTCGGTGCAGGGGGTTGAGGCGCTGCGTGCACGCGACGCGGTAGCCCGTGCCAAGGAACGGTATCCAGATATTATCATTGATGGAGAGGTGCAGGCCAATGTCGCCCTTGACCAAGAACTCTTAGCAGAAAACTATCCCTTTAGTCGACTTGTTGGGCATGATGTGAATACTTTGGTGTTTCCGAATCTTGGCGCGGGGAACATTGCGTACAAACTGCTTGGTGCCATTGGTGGTTGTGAGGTGCTAGGACCGGTACTTATGGGAATGAATCGACCCGTGCAGATTCTTCAGTTAGGCTCTTCAGTGCGAGAAATCTTTAATATGGTGGCGCTGTGTGTAGTTGAAGCGGGGCGACGTGAGTCGCCCGGAAAAGGCACATAATTTTGTCTCAGCCGCAGCTGCTCGACCCCGTGGTTGCTGCAAAATCGAAACCCAAAAGGGCTCCCATCTGCTGGTTGTGGGCACGCAGTTCCTCGACGAGAGAATTGCGACTAGTCACGTAGTCGGTGGTGATTGGGTGTTGATTGAGATCTTTTTGCATGCTCTTCACCTGCTGTAGATCTTCATCCTGCAGCTCCCCGGCTGCTTGCTTGCTGTGATAGGCCTGCACCAGTTCGCCATACTCACGGCGCAGAGCGGCTATTTTTTCGTCATTCTCAAAAAGTTCCTGTGCCGTAAGATAACTCTGTACTCGGTCCTGTTGTTTGAGCGCCGTAGCAAAACCAACGGCTGCGGTCCGTAATGTATCATTCATACTAAAATATTCCTTTTAACTGAATCCAACTGGATTGTGTTACTCTTTTCGGTTGGGAGACATTGTCAATTCAAACAGCATGTTCAAGAATACAGCGCTATCAGCCGCAACCACTTGAACAGCAGCTCCTGGGCGGCATTGCCAGAGTTGCATAGTCAAAGCCTAGTTCATCACCAATGACCGTGTTCAGCTCCTTAAGGGTGTCGACAAGTTCTGTTTGCGCTTTGAAGTGTTCTGTCAGGGTAGCATTTTCCTGCACCTGCTGTTCCAGGTCCCTGACTCGCTGGATTTCCTCTGTAGAGCCTGCACCCCACTGTTGCTGAGCGGAGAGCTGTTGCTGTGCGTTCTGGAAAGCCTGAAAAAGACTTTGGGCATCTTGGTCTTTCTCAAATAGCTCAGCTGTTCGAATATACTCCCGGTATTCGGGACTCTCTACGACGGCTTCTGCAAAGTCTTTGGTCGCAGTATCAAGATCGGGCACGACGGCCGCGTTGTCTGAACTCATGTAATCCTCCATTGCAGGGTTGATATCTATATATCCTGCATGACCTCAAACGTACACCGCTGCGCTGCTCCGGTCAACCCGAAATACGTGCCTGGAGGGGCTGTTGGCTTGACCTATCGACCTTGAGCGCGCCAAAGTAGGGTATAGAGGAGGCGCACATGGCACTTGATGTAGAATTTCTGGGGCATTCGGCATTTTTGCTCAAGGACGGCAAAAATACCCTTCTCATTGACCCCTTTCTCACTGGAAACCCAACCGCTTCGGTTGCGGCCAAAGACATGAGCTGTACCCATATTGCCTTAAGTCATGGGCATAGCGATCATATTGGCGACACCGTAGATATAGCTCGCCGCTGTGAGGCAGTTGTCGTAGCGCCGTTTGAGACGGCAAACTTTCTTGGTGAACAGGGCGTCGAGCACCTTGAACCGGGCAATCCGGGTGGACGGGTTCAGACCAGCTTTGGTTCGGTTGTGTTTGTCCAGGCCTTTCATTCCAGCGCGTATAAAGGTCGATATATGGGGGCGGCTTGTGGACTCATTGTTTTTATGGGCGGGAAGTGTTTCTATCATTGCGGTGATACCGCGTTGTTTGGGGATATGCAGCTTATAGGTGAGCTCCACAAGCCTGATATTGCAGCAATTCCCATTGGGGATCGGTTTACTATGGACGCCGCCCAGGGCGCGCGCGCAGCCGAGCTCATAGGAGCTCCGATTGTCGTTCCTATTCACTACCGTACCTTTCCGTTGCTCGCACAAAGTGTGGCGGGTTTTGCACCGCAAGGCATTACGGTGCAGGAACTCATGCCCGGAGAGCACCTTCAGCTGGAGTAACGGACGGTCGGTGAGAATCTAAGCGGCTCTGTGTGATACTCTTTGAGCGGTAGATAAAATGGGAATCGACAGAACTTGAAGGAGAAGCCTTATGGCCGACGACAAGAAAAAGAGTGCGCAAGAAACACCAAAGCCAAAGGCAAAACCAAAAGCCGAATCAAAGGCAAAGGCCGAATCAAAGCCAAAGGCGAAACCAAAGGCCGAATCAAAGGCGAATCCAAAGTCGGAGGCTGAACCAAAGGCCGAATCCACCGCTCTGAGCACCCGCAGCCGACGGGATGAGCTCGTATCTGAAATCAATGCCCTGCTTCCGGAGTTGGAAGACTCTTCATTAGTGTTCCTCAAGCAACAGGCCGAGGTGCTGCTTGTTAAAGCGCGAAAAGCAAAAGCGCGCCAGGCGTTGCGGGAGTATCAGCAGCATGGGGGCCCGGTTGCCCAGGACATTGGTGATGTGTATGTGGAGCAAAACGAACAGGGCTTTTTTCATATAGTGGCAAGAGGTGCGCGAGTGTTTTTTAACCGCGATGAGTTACGCGAGATCACAGCAATTTGCTGGAAATCGGAGAATCGTCGTGCAGGAATGCGTGGAATGTATCGCTGGTTTGATAAGGAGCGCTCCGACTTTCTCAACGATACCAGCATTCGTAGCCCGGCGGATCCGGTATTCGACAGGCTCTATGATGAGATTCGCTCAAAGTACAAGGTGAAACAGTAACACTGGTTGCACAAGCTTCGGTGTCAGCTTGAGAGTAGTGACCTGCTCTCAGGCTGGCATAGTGCGGGGATCTACTCCAATGCGTCCGTTGCACGCAAGCGCGTCGATAGCGGCAACTTCCTCGTCGCTCAGTTGAAAATCGAAAATTTCTGCGTTTTCCCGCATTCGGTCAGGATTTACGGTCTTTGGTATGGTTGCTACACCATGTTCAAGATCCCACCGCAAAATAACTTGGGACGGTTTTTTGTTGTGATTTGTAGCAATTTTGCTTAAGACCGGATCATCAAGCCGTTTTGCACGCGCAAGTGGGCTGTATGCTTGCAGCTGAATGCCCATACCCATGCAGTAGTGCAGTAGCTCCTGGTCATACACAAAGGGATGAAACTCAACTTGATTCAGCATTGGGGTGAGTTCGCCCTCACGGAGTACGCGGGTGAGATGTGGAATGGCAAAATTGCTGACACCGATAGCCCGCGCCTTGCCGTCTCTGTAGAGCTTCTCAAGCGCAAACCAACTGTCACAGTAAAGCTCTTGCACCGGCCAGTGAATGAGGTAGAGATCAATTACTTCAAGCCCCAAGGCGTCTCGGCTCTTCTCAAAGGCTGAGAGTGCGCGCTCATAGCCTTGATCATCGTTCCAGAGTTTGGTGGTGACAAATATTTCCTCACGAGGAATGCCGGATGCCCGGATTGCACGACCTACCTCCACCTCATTCCCGTAGAAAGAGGCGGTATCGATGCACCTATAACCAATATCCAGAGCGGCCCTGATCACGTCCTCGGCGTTATCAGTGACCTTATAAACGCCAAGACCCAGCCACGGCAGCTTCACGCCATTAGTCAATTCGGTGGTCTCCGAGAAACCCATATTTCCTCCCGGCTCGTAGTGTGATGGTGTGACGCGCTACTCCACGCCACGCTGCACCGATTGAAAGCGGCTTCAACTCATAGCGTACTCTGAGTCTGCGTGGGCGTCAAACGCAGAACAAAAAAAAGGTGTCAACCCACATTTAGAGGGTCTCCCGTCTCGCCACATTTAAATTGTTGTGCTGGATGTAGCATCGATCATGTTCATCAAGCAACAGCTTTCTGCGCGTCCTTCAAGCCACTTATGATGCCTGCCCTCGACTCGCACTTGTCTTTCGCGGTGCCATAATTCTTCAGCCATCAACCATCGCGGCTTCTTTGAGTTTCCGCCTGCCAGCTGTTACAAAGCCCATCTCACGTATTCGTAGTAGTTCCTGCAAACTCATTGTTGCTCGGGTGACACTCATCCCTTCCCATCATACAAAAAAGTGATATATTCATTATCATAACTAAAAACGTCATCTCAATTGCCTTAACAGAGACCGAAGTTTTTCTTGTTCCATTCCTGAACACCGTCTATAATAAAAGGTTAGGGGGATACGGTTATGTCAGTAATAACGATTACCGGGCAAGTGGGAGCTGGCGAACAGCTTGTTGCAAAAAAAGTTGCGGAGAGTCTTGGCTACAATCTTGTGGACAGGCCTATGATCGAGGAGTTGTTGACACAGTATGGCATTGTCGAACCCGAGAAACTTCTCGACATTCCCCCTCAACTTTTCGACGGCCTGTCAGCAGACAAGCTAACTGCGAGCGACCTGTTGAACAGTCTGTACCTGGTGTTCGCGAAAAGAGGCAATGTCGTCATTCTGAGTAGACGCGCCTTTATCAGTCTGGAACCGTTTCTTAATGTGTTTACGGTGTTCCTGAAAGCTGTGATGTCCGAGCGGATAAAGAGCATCATGACAGAGATGCATATGGACGCGAAGGATGCCGAGGCGTACATCGCGAGTGAGGAAGAGAGGCGCAGGGGCATCGTAAAAGCC
>JAIVHN010000152.1 GCA_020201015.1 Spirochaeta sp.
ACACAACACTGAGGCGACCGGTATATGCCCCTTCGTTTACAGATCCGTCGGCAGCAGTCCCACTCCAGGCGATAGTCTCCGGCACGGTGCTTGTTTCACCGGAACGCTGCATGACTGCCTCACCGGCCGAGTCCAACACCGCAAACTCCCAAGACTCTACACCGTCGGTTACCTCGGGTTGGAGTTGGAACTCTACTATGGCATCAAGACCACCGGCGGCCGGGTTGAAGGTTGTCCGGGAGGGAAGCACTCGCACCGGTGTGGGCCGGGTGTCCACCACAATCCGTGGTATGGAGTGTGCGCCGCGGTTGCCGGCAGCGTCGGTTGCCACCAAGGTATAGGAGTAAGATCCGTCTGGAACAATGGTGCCGGATGCATCGGTTCCGTCCCACTCTATGTTGGTGACCTGTCCCTGCAGGCCGAACTCACGCACCAGGCGTCCGCGAGCGTCGCTAATTTGCCCACGCCACTCGGGTTGCATCTCCGAACTTTGCAGAATCACTACCGAGTCCTTGCGCCCATCACCATCGGGTGAGAACACCGGCAACCCGGCGCGCACCGAGGCTTGTGGGGGAGTTATATCCAGTACAAAGCGTTCTGATGTGAGACTTGGGCGTGCTCCGTTGCGGTAGATGACCTCAAGCAGGCCGTAGTACTCGCCCTCGGGCAGGCGTTGCCCATTGTCGGCACGTCCGTCAAAGACCACGGTTCCTGCGGCGATATCGGCTGGAGAGAAGCTCCGTCGTGGGCTGCCTGCGGTGTCTATGACCTTAAGTGCGATGTCGGTTATTTCCTCACGGCCTTCGGCAGTTAGGGTAAAACGAACAGTGTCCTGAACCCCGTCGGCGTTGGGTGAGAAGGCGCGCGGGCTTACGTTTAAGGTGACTGGATATACGCTTAGGTCAAGTTGTATGCCGACAAGTTGAGTCTCAAAGGAGTTGCCTGCCCGGTCGGTTGAGCGCAGAACATATCGATACTCGCCCTCGGCCGCAGCTTGGTCGTTCGCGGTGCGTCCGTCCCATTCAAGGGATCCAGGGGTACCCCGCCAGGTGAACTCACGCACCTGCCGACCGGTGGTGTCTTGAATAGCGCCCACCCACAGATCCTCGGCGCTTGCGTTGGTGTGGAAGATATCAAGCGTGTCCTGCCTGCCGTCGGCGTTCGGTGAAAATACCAGGTACGGTGCTGTTACCTGGGCCTCCGGGGCCTGATTGTCTACAATCACTTGCAACCCCGGTGAGGAGCCACGGTTGTCCTTGTAATCCCATGCCTCTGCGGCAATGGTGTAATTCCCGTCCGGCACCCAGTCTCCGCGGAAGTCTACACCGTTCCACCTGAACTCGGAAGGGATTTCCACCGCTTTTGGACGGCTGAAAATACGGCGGATTCCGGTGGCGCGCTGTTCTGCCTGGCCCGTAGAGTACACTTCCAGTCCGGCTTCGTTGACAACCGAGATCTCATAACCGGCAAGGGTAAGTCCCTTGAGCTCGGGTATGTCGAGCGAGATGCCAATATCGTCCTGTACTCCGTCCATATTCCGGGGTGAGATGTGAGTTTCCTCTGGTAGCCCGGTGTTCACAGGAATAGGCCCTTCAAATGATGCACAGGCGACAATGAGCGCCATTGCTACAATGCTAACAATGCCGAAATGCCGAAGCTGAGTTCGGCTGAACTGAGAACTGGTTATCATGACATTTCTCCTTCCGTTATGGTTTGGGACTCGTTGGGAATACTCGACGCTGGTGGTACAGGGATGCTGGGCTCAACCCGGAGCAGGGTAAGGCCCATATTTCGTAGCGCCGCCAGGACGCCGTAGAGTTCAGTTTGGTCACGCACGCTGCCGGTAATGAGTGAGGTTCCTCCGGGTTGGGCCGCTACGCGCCAGGTATCAAGACGTTCGTCCCAGAGGGTGCTGAGTTGACCGACAACTTCAATCGTGTAGAGAGTCGGAGTGTGCTCCGAGTCAGTAGGCATTTGTCGCCTCCTTGGTTATCAAAACAAGGATAGCGCTGAAGTCTTGCCCAGGCACCCTATCGAAAGTTAGGTTTTAGGGTGGGTTTTGTGGAGCGTTTGGGCATGGGTAGATGGTGGGTTTTTGCGGGCTTGTGACGGGCTTGCAGACGGGGTCAGTCGAGTAAGCCGAGAGCTCGCCCCTTCAGCAACGCCTCGGTTCGGTTGCGTGCACCCAACTTGCCGTAGATGTTGTTCAGGTGCCATTTCACGGTGCCGGTGCTGATGTAGAGCTTCGTTGCAATCTCATCGTTTGAAAGCCCAAGCGATACTGCACGGACGAGCTCGCGTTCGCGCCGGCTGAAGAGCCTGGAGTGGTCAGCAGGTTCACTGACAGGACGCTCACCGCGCATGAGTCTGTGTGCGTTTTCCTGGTGTCGTCGGGCACGCTCGGCAAGCCCAGCGGCGGCAAACCACTCGGCGGTGCAGGCATGCAATGTGGCACGGGTTTCACGTGAAAGGGTGTGGCGTA
>JAIVHN010000309.1 GCA_020201015.1 Spirochaeta sp.
CGACATCTGAAACCAGGTGCTTGCCGTCGCTTAAGCACTCAACTTCACCTAAACAAAGGTTGCCGTTGACAAGCTTGTACAATGCTGCGGGTTGGTCCGGGTTCTCACCGTAGCGCAGTCCTTTGCGCTCGCCGTCAATGTTCCACTGCACTTTCTCATAGACCAATGTCTGCCGTTCGGTGCCGTCAATGAAAGAGATTTCCATCTGAGCAGGAAAATTATCCGGAAGTATTCGACTATATGCTGAACGTAGATCGGACATTACTGCTCCTCAGGGTTGTTTAGCTGATAACTTTGGCTAACGGCGCCGGGGCTTTGTCCAGCTAAATACGACGCAATTGCAGCGTCATAGGCTGCCGTATGGGCAAATACATTGCGAGCCAGAAGGAAGCGGTCGTGCAAGGTGGTTGCTCCGCCCTGCTCTCTTAGTAAGGCCAGAAAGCCTTGGTAGTCGACTGGCTCACAGAGGGCGGCCACGCGCAGATAGTTTTTTGCCGCAGCTCGCAGCATGCATGGCCCACCAATATCTATCTGTCCACGGGCATGTTCACTGCTGATATCCGCACGAGCGACGGTTCTCTCAAAAGGATACAGATTGACCACCACGAGATCTAGACGCTCGGCACCGGTTGCGCTAAGGTCACGTGCATGCGCTTCATTAAAGCTCTCGGAAAGGAGCCCAAGATAAATTTTATGATCAAGGGTTTTCACCAGTCCACCCTGCATTTCCGGGTGCCCGGTGTAGTCGCTGACCTGTTTTAGGTTATGCTCATATCCGGGGCCGATGATCTCTGCGATACGGGTAAAGGTTCCGCCGGTAGAGTAGATAACCAGATCCGAGTTTATTCCTACCAGGCCTTCTATGAGGAGATCAAGGCCGGTCTTGTCGGCGGTACTAATAAGGGCTCGCTTGAGCCGCACCTTGTCTTCCGCTTGGGAAACGACGTTAATCATGTTCGATCCTTGCTTGGCTTGATGGTTGGGCCGGGGCTTGCCTGCTCCCGTCGGCGTTCCAGATAGGCAAAGGCGTCATGGCTGTGAATGCTCTCGTTATTTTCTGCTTCGACGCTAAACCAAGGGAATTCATAGCGACGTTCAATTCCCAAGCATACATCGCGCACAAGATCCTCTACAAATGCGGGGTTATCGTAGGCACGCTCGGTAACGTAACGCTCATCTTCACGTTTGAGCAAGGTATAGATACCGCAGGATGCCGCATTCTCCACAATTTCAATGACGTCCTCAATCCAGAAGAAATCCCCGAGTTCAAGTTTCAAGCCAACGCGACCGCGCTGATTGTGAGCGCCGCGCGCGGATATTTCTTTAGAACAGGGGCACAGCGTGGTCACCGGTACATCGACCCCAACTACAAAGTGGCGATCGGTCGCAGAGACCTCACCGGTAAAGCTACAGTCGTAATACAAAAGACTTGGTAGCCCGGTAACCGGCGCTTTTTTCTCCATGTAGTACGGAAAACGTAGCTCGCAGTAGGCACGTTCAGCCTCAAGGCTTACGCGAACCTCTTCCAGCATATCCAGGAAATGGGGCATTTCAACCTGCTTGTAGTGTGCGTGGAACACCTCAACAAAACGGCTCATGTGCGTTCCCTTGTAGTGATGCGGCAGGTCTACGAGTAGGTCTACGGTTGCAACGCTACTTTGCCGTCCAGCATGTTTATCAAGCACCGAAACCGGATAGCGTAGACGGCGTATACCAACCTTTTGTATAGGAATATTGCGAGAGTCCTCGCGACTTTGTACATCTACCATTACCGGAGTTTAGCATGGGATGGGTATGATGTTTAACGGGTATTCGCAGGTTTTTTGGCGGCTATCGGCTTAAGCCTTAAGCCTCAAGCGTCAAGCCTCAAGATGGGTCATACCCTTTCGGCCGACTCTACGGTGTTCAATAACAACATAGTAATGGTCATAGGGCCGACACCCCCCGGCACCGGGGTAATTGCACTAGCCACCTGCGAGACTTCCTCATACAGGACGTCTCCCTGCAAGCGGTACCCTTTCGTTGTCTCGGGCGCGTCGACTCTATTGACCCCGACATCAATGACAACCGCACCCGGCTTTATCATGTCTCCGGTTACCATTCCCGGACTGCCTGCGGCAGCAATGAGGATGTCGGCACGGCGAGTGTGTTCCGCGAGATTCTTAGTACGGGTATGGCAGACAGTCACAGTTGCGTTGCCCGAGGGGCGTTTTTGCGATAGTAGTGAGGCAAGCGGCTTACCGACAATGTTACTGCGCCCAAGGACTACAACTTCGGCGCCCTCGGTTTGTACTCCGCTCTTTTCAAGCATAACCAAAACGCCGTGTGGCGTGCATGGGATAAACCCTGGCAGGCCCAACAACATATTGCCCATACTTACCGGATGAAAGCCATCTACATCTTTGGCTGGATTTATGGTCGCAATAACCTTACCGGAGTCTATATGCTTGGGCAGAG
>JAIVHN010000025.1:0-13960 GCA_020201015.1 Spirochaeta sp.
TCAGCCGCATGTGGGTTCTCACCACAGCTACGAATTCGCAGTCCAAGCCGCGTTTTATACAGCACTACCGACAAGACAACAAAAATGACGACGCCAAGGTAGGTGGACAGATAGGCACGAGTGAAGAACAGTTCACCAATAATCGGTATATCGCTCAGAAACGGAACTTCACGGATCAAGTAGTTTCCACTAATGACAATGCGTCTGGACAGGAAGATAGTTCGTGCCACAAAAACTGCCAGCGCAGGGGCAAAGAGATTAAGTGCCGTGGCGCTGATAATCTGGTCGGACTTCATATTAATTGAGGCGTAGGCGTGGAAGAAGGAAAACAGAAAACCGGCCACGGCTCCTATGAGTAAACCCAGGAACGCAATAAGCTGCGCTGGCAAGCTGGTCGCCATCTCTATATAGCGAATGGACATGATCCCGACAAAGCCACCCATGACCATGATGCCTTCAAGTGCAATGTTTATGACACCACTTCGTTCACTAAACAAGGCACCCAACGCAACGAGTGCTAACGGCACCATTGAGGCCAACACCAAGGGGAAAAGAAAGTACAGCATATCTAGTGTCTGACTCATTTTATTGTCGCCCCTTGCGGTAGCTCAACTTCGGCACCGAGCCTCCGCCGCAAATACTCGGCTACATAGGCCTGTATGAACAGGCTGAACGCACTGAAGTAGATAATAACAGCAATAATGATATCAATGATTTCGGGCATGAAATCAAACAGCTGCAAATAGTACCCACCTTGTTCAAGGGCTCCGTAAAATAACCCGGCAAGGAAGACCCCAACCGGAGCACTGAGCCCAAGCAGCGCAATTGCAATGCCGGTAAAACCCTCTTGCATGAGTTGGTTTACCGGTTCAAGGTGTCGGCCCGCGACCAAGAACATAATGGCCCCGGCAATTCCGGCTAAGGCGCCGCTAATGGTCATGGACAGTACGATATTTCGTTTCGCATTCATACCTGCGTACTTGGCGGCCTCCCTGTTGAATCCCACGCTCTTAAGTTCGTAGCCGAACACGGTACGGTTTAAGATGATGTGGAGCAGGACAGTGAGCCCGATAGCAATAAAAATCCCCACATTCACGCTTGAGCCCGGAAAAACATCCCTAAGAAACCAAGTCGGAATGAGGGCGGAGGGGAGGGGTGAAACGGCTCGAGCGTACTGCCGGTTGTAGATCAACTGCATAATGAGCATGGTATTCAAGTACATGGCGATGTAGTTGAGCATGATAGAGGATACAACCTCATGTACATTGCGAAACGCTTTGAGCAGTCCTGCAATACCGCCCCAGATCGCACCGGCAACCATCCCACCGAGCACCGCGACAATCCAGTGAGCAGCACCCAAAAATCCCCAGTTGACTCCTATGTAGACGGCAGTAAAGGCGCCCATTGTCAGTTGACCGGTAGCGCCAATATTAAAGAGTCCGGTACGGAATGCAAAAGCCACACTGAGTCCCGTTAAGACAATGGGCACGCCATAGTAGAGCATGTCTCCCACGCTCCGGCTGCCTTCACTTAACCAGCCAAAGAGTATAGTGAGAAACCCCGGCACCGCGTCACCTGGGTTCACAATGAGCATAATCACAAAGCCGACAATAAGCCCGGAAACGATGGCAATGATACTAGAGAATGCACTAATGCTTGCAGGACTGTCCGCGATCTTCCAAAGGACGTTCCGGGCCAACCGGTCGTCACCGTCTGAATTCGAGGGCGCCCCCGACCGCTTCCATGGCAGCTTCACGCCACACCTCGCCTGCGAGCACCGGACATATACAAACCAAGTTCATTCTCGGATACGGTCTGCGGATCAAACTCCCCAACTAACTCTCCACCGTACATCACTATAATTCTGTCGCTTAACCCCATCACCTCGTCCAGCTCCAACGAAACCAGCAGAACTGCTTTACCTCTGTCCCGTTCGGCAATGATCTGTTTGTGAATGAACTCAATTGCACCGACATCCAAGCCGCGGGTCGGCTGCACCGCAATAAGGAGGTCACTGCCATGATCAATCTCTCGGCCAAGAATGGCCTTCTGCTGGTTGCCGCCACTCATGCTTCGTGCGAGCGACAAAGGGCCATGACTGCTTCGAATGTCGTACTGCTGAATGAGGTCTTGGGCATGCTCACGTATTGAGTTAAAAGCAAGAAACCCTCGACGTTGGTACGCTTTCTCAAAATAGCTGTTGAGGATGAGATTGTACTCAAGGCTGAAATCAAGAACTAATCCGTGACGCTGTCGGTCCTCGGGTATATGGGAAATCCCGGATAAATTCCGCTCGCGAGTTGTGGCATGGGTAATATCCTCGCCGTGGATGAGAATTTTACCCTTGGACAAGGGCGTTAAGCCGACAAGTCCGTGAATGAGCTCGCTTTGCCCGTTACCCTCGATGCCAGCAACGCAGAGAATCTCGCCGCGTTTGACATCCAAGCTGACACCTTGTACACGGTCCGTGTTCGAGTGGATGCTGCGTACCCAGAGGTTTTCTACCTTGAGGATCGTCTCACCAGGCTGAGCAGGAGCCTTCTCTATATCAAAAACAACCTTGCGGCCGACCATTTTTTCGGCCAGTTCTTCGTTGGATGTCTGTGCAACATCGACAGTATCTATGTACTTACCTTTCCGCAGGATCGTGCAGCGGTCGGCTACCTGTTGTATCTCGGTAAGTTTATGGGTGATGAGAATAATGGACTTGCCTTCCTCCGCAAGACTTCTGAGGATTTTCATCAGCTCCTCAATCTCTTGGGGCGTCAGGGAGGCGGTTGGTTCATCAAAAATCAGGATTTCTGCGTCTCGGTAGAGCATCTTGAGTATTTCTACCCGCTGTTGCTGGCCAACTGAAATGTTCTCAATAATTGCTGAAGGGTCGACTTTCAGCTTGTACTGCTTACTTAGATTCTGGATTTTGGAAACAGCATTTTCATAGCGGAGAAAGCCCTTCGTGGTGTCTTCGTGGCCCAAAATAATGTTCTCGGCTACGGTGAAGTTGTGCACCAGTTTGAAGTGTTGGTGTACCATGCCAATTCCGAGCTTGTTGGCGTCGTTTGGGTTGCTAATGCTTACGAGTTTTCCCCGTACTTTAATTGTCCCTTCATCAGGTTTGTAGAGCCCAAAGAGCACGCTCATCAAAGTAGACTTTCCCGCGCCATTCTCACCAAGCAACGCGTGTATTTCGCCCTTCTTTAGCTTCAGATCAACTTGATCGTTCGCCTTAATGCCGGGAAACTCTTTTGTGATTTTGTCCATCTCAATGATGTATTCCATGGGCAGCCCTTAGTGTGGTGCGATGTATGGGGCTACACAAGAAAGGAAAGGCCTGAGCCCTTCCTTTCCTTTTGTGCAGGTGTCATGTATTCGGCGCGCCGACTATGGCTGAATTGTGCCTTCGGCAAAAACAAGGTCTCCTAAATCATGCTCGGCAAAAAACTCCTGGAGCTCTGAGTAGTTTGACGGTACCTCAATGTCGCCGCCAGCCACCATCTCAAAAACCTCGTTGTACTCACTTTCCGAGAAGCTTCTAAAGCGGGCCGACTCCATAGGAAGTCCAACACCGTCTTCGGTAGCAGTTAGGTTCAACGTCTCGCCACCTGGAAACTCACCTTGGTAGTGAGCATCAAGCATTTGCTGTACCGACTGAGCCAGATCCTTCATTGCACTGGTTAATACGCGGTCGCTATTTGCGGACTGGTCGACGTCTACACCAATCATCCAGGCATCCTGGTCTTCGGCTGCGGCCATGACGCTTGACCCGGCACCACCTGCAGCAGCAAATATTACATCGGTACCCGCATTATACCAGCTTTCCGCCTGGCTCTTATGGGTGTCACTTGGTGCAAAATCTCCCAGGTACACATAGCGATTATCTGCAAACGAGATTTCTTTATCCAATTCGTCTGCCGCGTAGTGACTACCGGCGACATAGCCTACGCCAAAACGTACGACTGCAGGCACCGCCATTCCACCCATGTAGCCGAGACTCTCAAATCCGTCATTAACTGCTGCGTATCCCGCCAGGAAACCGGACTCTTCCTCGGCAAAGAATACAGATACGGTGTTATCCGCAACCTGCACGTTGTAGTCGCCGCCATGTGGCGCACCGTCAATAAGAACAAAATTCACATCAGGATGGGTATCCTGAGCGCTGAAGATTGCCTGCTCAAACAGGAACCCAGGTGTTACTACAATCTCAGCTCCGCCGCGTACCGCCAGGTCTATAGCAGAGATATAGGCTGAGTCTGATATTTCCGACGGTCGATAATAGCGATGTGACAAATCGTTTTCTTCGGCGTACTCAACTATGCCTTCCCATGTGCCCTGATTAAATGATTCATCGTCAATGTCACCGGCATCTGTGATCATAGCGATCTCATACTGTTCAGCGGCAGCTCCGCACGAAAGCAGCAGTCCCGCGACTAGCGTGGCGCTCATGAGCGCTAGTAAAATTTTCCTCATGTCCTCTAAACCCTCCGAAGCTGTTAGTCTTGTCTTCTGTTACAAGAGACCTCTTAGAGTATGAGCGAATGCAGCAATTATCAACCCTTTTGTTGGGCGTAGCCACTACATTGACTGCGCCGAGCGGGCCAGTTCGCGGATATCCTCGTCGTCCTCATGCAGCTTGGGCTCGCTTCCGCGAGGTGCGTTGATAATGCGTTGCGATATCATTGTCAGCGAGCGCGCAAAAGCGCCGGTAGGGTTAAGCTCAATGACCGGTTGACGCTTGATGATAGACTCGGTCAAGAGTTCCTCGCGTGGCAAATACCCAATGAAGTTAACCTCAATGCCAAGGTTCCGGCGAGCAATGGTGCGGAGCCGGCGGCCAATCTCCAGATCTTCTATCTCACGTCCCATATTCAGTACAACCCTTGGGTGAAAGCTCTGTAGGCATTGATGAAAGATTTCGCGTGCGCCCTCGGATATCTCGCCAAGTCGTTGCCCGAGCGTATCAAAAGAGTTGTCCGAACCTTCAATGCGTTCTTCAATGAAAGACTGCACCATTCCGCGTTCGGGGCTTGTCTTGGGAAAGCTGCGGTACAGCATGCGATAGACCGAGGTCTTGATGAAGGAGTAGGCATTTAGGATTGATGTAGTCTCGGGCGTGCACACAATCACACCGTCACTGCCGGTAAGGAAGAAATCGACCGTGTTATAGGTCGTACCGGAACCAAGGTCGAGAATGACAAAGTCGGCTACCAAGGCAGATGTCTCTTTTATAATCCTCTGCTTGCGGAAGTAAGGTAGATTGGCGGTGCCTGGGAGTAGTGCGTCACCGGGTATGAGGAATAGGCGATCTTGTGAGGTTGGCACCAGAAGTGACTCAAGACCCTCTTCTTGTTTGTAAATAAGATTGCCGACACCAGCATGACGGTTGCGGACGCCAAGTACCGTGTGCAAATTTGACCCGCCCAGGTCAAGGTCCATGAGCACAACCGTCTTCCCGGCCTTTGCAAGCGCTACACCCAGATTAGCCGTAAATACCGTCTTGCCGACGCCGCCTTTGCCGCTTGCTACAGGAAGTATTGTTACCATTATCGTGCACTATATGTTGATTTTTCGGTGAGGACAAGAAAGGCCTGCCTAAATTGAGAAATCGAAAACGCCAGCTTCTCTACTGTAGTATTCAAGTAGATCTTCAACAGTAAACTCCCCGAGTGTTTGTCGTATGCAGTCGGTCACCTTGCGCCAGACTCGCCCAGTTGCCGCAACGCTTGCCGGTTGATCTGTAACAGCCCTGCGCTTTGATCCGGTGTCTCCTCCTGCATCGACAATACTTATTTCACCCTCAATTGCTTCTACAACCTGCAGTACCGTAATCTCTCGTGCCGGGCGTGACAAATAGTAGCCGCCCTGCGAGCCGCGTACCGAGTTCACAAGGCCGGACGCGCGTAACGGCATGATAATCTGCCCAAGGTACTTTTCCGATATTTGCTCACGAGTTGCAATTTCGCTCAGCTGAAGGGGTTTGCCCTCCACATGCAGCCCCAGATTCAACATGATGCGCAGACCGTACTGAGAGCGTGTTGAGAGTTTCATGTGGCAAGGATACACACGAGACGGCACGGACGCAAGTCTGCGTATGTGCTTGGACGATATCCATGGAAAAAGATCACGCGTGCCTCGTTGACAGAAATAGACCTGCCCGATTATTCTCAGCGGCATGTCGCACCAGTATGATTTAGATTCAGTAATACGAAAAGTGCCGGACTTTCCTAAGCCGGGGATACTCTTCTACGATATCACCGGCGTGCTGGTGGAGCCGGAAGCGTTCCGTTACTGCGTGAGTCGCATTGTTGAAATGTATAAGGACTCGGGAATGAACGCGGTAGCAGGAATAGATGCCCGTGGCTTTGTTTTTGCAGCGCCGGTGGCGTACGAGCTGGGGCTACCCCTCATTCTTATTCGGAAGCGGGGCAAACTACCGGGTGAGAAGTTCATCAAGCGCTTTACCCTGGAGTACGGTGAGGATGAGATAGAGTTGCACAAGGCCGATGTAGCCGAGGCGCGAAAGGTACTGCTGCTTGACGACCTGGTAGCAACAGGGGGCACGTTACGGGCGGCCGCGGACATGATTGTTGAGTCGGGTTCGGAGATTGCCGGAATCTGCTGTGTTGTAGGTTTGCCTTTCCTTAGCTATGAAGAGTTCTTAAAACCCTTTGCCGTGCGCACCCTTATTGAGTATCATGGGGAATAGACAGTGCTGAAACGACATGCAGAGCGTGACGGGCTTGTAGTTGACATAAGCGGGTAAACTCGCTATGGTTCTGGCGGTAATCTCGCTATGGTTCTGGCGTGTTCGGTTCCCGGTTGTGTAATGGTAGCACTGCAGATTCTGGTTCTGCCTGTGGGGGTTCGAGTCCTCCCCGGGAAGTGAAAATGGCCCCTTCGTCTATCGGCTAGGACAGGAGATTCTCATTCTTCAAAGAGGGGTTCGATTCCCCTAGGGGCTAAGCATCATATGGAAACCGGCCTTCTTAGGCCGGTTTTTTTCGGCTCTCGTGTAAACAGGTAGGCTTCGTATGAATGAACACAGACTGCTAGTCCTCTCGGACGGGTCAGTGTATGCTGGCTTAGGTTTCGGTGGTCCGGCATTGACCATTGATGAACTCGAAACAGCGTCGGTGCCGGAAAAAAGCGTCGGTGAGGTGGTGTTTAACACCGCCATGAGCGGCTATCACGAGGTACTAACAGACGCCTCGTATACCGGGCAGTTGGTCGCCATGACCTATCCTCACATTGGGAATTACGGCACCTTGCACGACTGGAGCGAGGTTGGCCCAGAAGGTCCAACTCCGCGTGTTGCTGTCAAGGCGGCCGGTTTTGTTATCCGTTCCTTGTACCGCGGCCCAGTTCCTGCGGGCAGACTAACCCTGCATGAGTTTCTCTCTTCCGGCGTGACGCCGGGGATATCGGAAATTGACACCCGCCGTTTGACGCTCTCGCTACGTAATGAGGGCACACGTAACGGCCTCATTCTCGAGCGTCCCTCTGGGACGGAGCTGAGTTCTGCCGAGCTTTCACATGTGAAGGCGTTTCTTGCGGCATTTCCACTCATGGAGGGGCGCAACCTAATAGGTGATGTTGGAATCACCGAGAGCACCGAGATAAACTCCGGCGGTAGTCCGCGTATTGCCTTGCTGGATTGCGGTACCAAGGCCAATATTATTCGA
The DNA here is from genome assembly GCA_020201015.1 of Spirochaeta sp. Taxonomy (GTDB): domain Bacteria; phylum Spirochaetota; class Spirochaetia; order DSM-27196; family SLAA01; genus SLAA01. Next base: position 7,680 of record JAIVHN010000025.1, read on the forward strand.
GAACTGGTGGCGCTTGGTTGTTCGGTTTCGGTGCTGCCAAGTGTAGCCAATGCAGAAATGATTCGCGACGGAGGTTACGATGCGCTGCTTGTGTCAAATGGCCCCGGAGATCCTGCGGTATTAGCACAACAGGTAGAGACGCTCAGGTCACTTGTTGGAAGTACGCCGCTGCTCGGGATCTGTTTGGGGCATCAGCTTATTGCCGAGGCTATAGGCGCCAGAACTCACAAAATGAGTTTTGGGCACCATGGGGTTAACCACCCGGTGCGCGATGAACTAACCCGAAGAGTCTTTGTCACGTCGCAGAACCACGGCTTTGCCGTTGAAGAGGGGAGCCTGCCGGAGGGAGCCATGGTGTGGTTGCGCAATGCCAACGACCAAAGTATTGAAGGACTCCTTGATACTTCACGCAAAATCCGGACTGCGCAGTTTCACCCCGAGTCCGCACCAGGGCCAAATGACTCTAAGTGGATATTCGCCTCCTTCCTTGAGATGATCAAATGAGTGCACGAACAGATATTAAGAAAATACTAATTATCGGGTCCGGTCCAATTATGATTGGGCAGGCTTGTGAGTTTGACTACTCGGGAAACCAGGCAGTGCGGGCGCTGAAGGAAGAGGGCTACCAGGTTGTCCTGGTAAACCCAAACCCAGCCACCGTCATGACGACTCCAGGCATTGCTGACGCGATCTACTGTGATCCACTGGAAGTTCCCTTTGTCGAGGCCATTATCCGTGAGGAACGGCCAGATGCTCTGCTGGCTACCATGGGTGGACAAACCGCGCTTAACCTGACGCTGGCTCTTGATGAGGCCGGAGTGCTTGAGCGTTACGGGGTTGAAACCATTGGTGCGCGGTCGGACTCTATTCGCATGGCCGAAGACCGGGGTTTGTTTAAAGCCGCTATGGAACGTATTGGCCTTGAGAGTGCGCGCTCGGCCCTGGTGTCGAGCGTTACCGATGCAGAGAGCTTTGTGGAAGAGGTTGGTATACCCGCAATTATCCGTCCGAGTTATACACTTGGTGGCCGTGGCGGCGCTATTGCGCGTACCAAGGAAGAGTTCCGCAACTTTGTCGACTGGGCCCTCACCGAAAGTCCGGTGCATACCGCGCTCATTGAGGAAAGTCTTCTGGGTTGGCGTGAGTTTGAGCTAGAGGTTATGCGCGACCAGGCCGACAACGCCGTCATTGTGTGTTCTATTGAAAACATCGACCCAATGGGTGTGCACACCGGCGACAGCATTACTATCGCACCCACGCAGACCCTTTCGGACCGTGAGTATCAGCGGATGCGGACTGCCGCTATAGCGATTCTGCGTGAGATTGGAGTGGACTGTGGCGGTTCAAATGTTGAAACTCGCGGTTGGTTACACGCTGGACGAAATTACCAACGAGATCACCGGGAAAACCGTCTCCTGTTTTGAACCGTCCTTGGACTACTGTGCTGTTAAGGTGCCACGCTTTGAGTTGGAGAAGTTCCCGCAAGGATACGTTGAACTTGGTACGCAAATGAAGAGTGTCGGTGAGGCACTTGCGCTTGGTCGCAGTTTCCCGGAGGCGCTCAACAAGGCTATTCGCGCCGCGGAGTTCGGCTTCAGTGGGCTTGAGTCACTTGACGACCTCCCACAGTCCGAGATCGACCGTATGATTGATACGCTTCATCCACGGCGCATATTTGCTCTCTATACCGAGCTCTGCCGACGGGGTTTCGCGGCTTTAGATGAGCTTGCAACACGCAGCGGCTACCACCCGTGGTTTTTATATGAGATGGCCGCCCTGGCTGAGCTGGAAGGCCGCATTGCGGCAACGGCCGAGCCGGTTACCGCTGGCGGCAGTACGGCCGCCAGCGCTGGTGAGATTGCGCCGGCGCTTCTGTTAGAGGCCAAACGGAGCGGTATTGCCGACAAGCGCATCGCTGCACTCACAGGGAGCAACGAAGCCGCTATCCGTGCCGGACGCAATGCGGCTGGCCTCCATGCCGCATACCATTTTGTCGACACCTGTTCCGGCGAGTTTGACGCGGCTACGCCGTACTTCTACGGGACGTACGGCGAGGTCGACGAGGGCAAGCCGGTCGGTTCGGAGGGTGTGGTCATTCTTGCAAGTGGACCTAACCGCATTGGTCAGGGACTTGAGTTCGACACCTGTTGTACCTTGTGTTCGCTTTCCTATAGAGGTCATGGCGTCACCACAGTTATTATCAACAGCAATCCCGAGACCGTCTCCACCGACTTTAACGTTTCCGATCGGCTCTACCTTGAACCGCTCACCGCCGAGGACGTACTTGAGGTGCTGAATAAAGAAGGAATTAAACGTGTGGTGGTGCAGCTTGGCGGGCAGACGCCGCTTAACATGGCACGTGAACTTGAGGCGGCAGGGGCCGAGGTTGTCGGAACACCGACGGCAGGTATAGAGCGTGCCGAGAACCGTGAGCTTTTCTATCAGGTGCTCCAGGAACTTGGTCTTAAACTGCCCATCAATCGCATGGCTTCAACAGCCGACGGGGTAGAAAAGGCCGCTGAGGAGATTGGGTATCCAGTGCTTCTGCGGCCCTCTTACGTGCTGGGCGGTCGCAGCATGGTTATTGCCTTCAACCGCGACGAACTGCATGAGTTCGTAGAGAAGCGGGTGGTTGTATCGCCCGAGGCCCCGGTGCTGGTAGATCAGTTTCTAGAAGATGCCTACGAATACGATATCGACGCAATCTGTGATGGGGAAAGTGTATATGTAGCAGGAATCATGCAACACATTGAGGCAGCTGGCATACACTCTGGAGACTCTGCCTGTGTTTTCCCGCCCTACAAGAGTGCGCCTGCCACCTTGCGGGCGATGACCGAGGCCACCGCCCGCATAGCCCTGGAAATTGGGGTGCGTGGACTGCTTAATATCCAGTTTGCTTGGAAGGGCAGCGATCTCTACGTGCTGGAAGTTAACCCGCGGGCCAGCCGCACGGTACCCTTTATTTCCAAGGCTTCCGGCATTGATCTCATAGCCGCAGCGGTAGGCGTGTGGCAGGGAAAAACGCTGCGCGATCAAGATCTCATTAACGACGGCGATACCGGAATTCCTGGGGTTGGCCTTGGAAAATGCATTACCGGCTGGGCAGTCAAGGAGGCTATGTTCTCTTTTGATCGCTTTCGGGATGTTGACCCGCTCTTGGGTCCGGAAATGCGTTCGACAGGTGAGTCTATAGGAATTGGAGCGGATTTTGGTGAGGCCTTTGCCAAGGCAAGTTTGGCAACCGGCACCAAACTGCCGACCGAGGGTCGGGTTTTCGTCTCGGTGCATGACTCGGATAAATCGACCATGTTACCGATTGTACGTGAGCTGCGCGACCTGGGGTTTGAAATTGCCGCAACTCGTGGCACCGCAGACTTCCTGTTTCAGAACGGTATTTTTGCCGAGGTTGTTCTCAAGGTGCATGAAGGCCGGCCAAACGTCGTTGACCACCTGCAGAGTGGGCGCATAGACCTATTGATAAATACTCCCCTGGGTAGATATACCCAACGCGACGACAGTCTGTTGCGCATAGAAGCGCTGCGACACCATGTGCCGTACACCACCACTTCATCGGCGGCAGAGGCGGCGGTGTTGGGCATTCGGTACCTCAAGCGTCGCGAGTACACACCACGGCGCTTGCCGGAAGGGCGCGTCGAGCGGCGCTAAGCCCCGCTAGGTGACTCAGCCCCGCAAACTCCGGACTCGTAGGCGGCAGCGGCGCTAAGCGCCGTTGCCGTTCTCTACCACGTAGTTGTTGTAGTAGTACTCTAAGCTCTCCACTAAGGCTTCCCAAGAGGCCTCCACAATGTTCTCGTGCACACCTACCGTCTCCCAAATATCGGCACCGTCGGTGCTGGTGATAAAGACGCGCACCTTGGCTGCGGAGTGTTCCTCTGGGTTGAGTACGCGCACCCGATAGTCAATGAGTGTAACGTTCTTGAGATAGGCAAAATGCGGACCTAAGGCATCTCGAATTGCGTGATCTAAGGTCTCGACAGGCCCAACGCCGACCGCAGCCCCCATGACATCTAACCCTTCTGAATTTATGAATATGCGACCGACGGTTTTGGAGGGGGTATTGCCGGTTTTGTAGGTCTCCAAGTGATAGTTGCGCAGCTCAAGCAAGGGGCGGTACCGGCCCAGCGCCCGGCGCATGAGCAGATCGAAAGACGCCTCTGCCGCCTCGTACTCGTACCCACCGCGCTCTTTGTCTTTAAGCTCCTTAATAAGCAGTCCAACTACTTCGGAGTTTTTATCATAGGATCTCGATGTGTTCCATAAGTTCCGCCTGCTTCGCCACCACATCTGCATGTTGCCCGGCTTTGTGGCTAAAGGACGCGATACCGACGTATGGTTGTCGTTTGTCTGGAATTATGTTGGCTTTTTCAGCGACAAAGCGCGAGAGTACCGTTAGTTTTTCCAGGTGCTCGGCAACCTTGGGTTTGAGACCCATCTTGAGGCAGATGTTCGGGACAAAAACACATAGATTTGCGTTGCCACAGCGCTCACCCCATCCATTGACAGTACCCTGAATCTGAATTGCCCCGGCTTCTACTGCTGCAAGGCTGTTGGCTACCGCAGTGCCGCAGTCGTTGTGAAAGTGGCCACCCAAGGGAGCAAGGCTTTCCCGAGGCAGGGCTTTCATGATTCCAGTAATCTCCGACGGTAGGGTTCCGCCGTTGGTATCACACAGAACCAAGGTATCTGCACCGGCCTCGGTGCCAGCCTTGAGCACCTTAAGAGCGTACTCAGGGTCGTCTTTGTACCCGTCAAAAAAGTGCTCCAAATCAAAAAAAACCCGGCGGCCCTGACTCTTAAGAAAGCTCAACGAGTCGTAGATCATTCGCAGATTCTCTTCTTCATCGGTCTTGAGCACGGTATGTACATGTGCTTTCCAGGTCTTGCCAACAACAATGACTGTTTCGGTGTCGGTATCAAGTAAAGCTCGGATATGCGGGTCCGCCTCGGCTGTTGTGCCAGCTCTCCGGGTAGATCCAAAAGCCACGATCTTAGCGTGTTTAAAGTCTTCTCTTTTGCATTGTTCAAAGAATGCGGCTTCTTTTTCATTCGACATAGGGAAACCACCCTCTACGTAGTCAAAGCCCATGTCATCAAGACGGTGTGCAATCTGGATCTTATCGTCGAGGGTGAAACTGATCTCCATGCCCTGCATTCCGTCACGTAAGGTTGTATCGTACACATAAAACTCACTCATTCTCTGTTCTCCTTGTTGTTTGGGCAAAAAGAAAGCCGTCCCCCCGGAGGAAGGACGGCTTTCCCACGTACTGCTACGTGCCGTTATTTCCTCGGGGGTCTCCCTGAAGGGCTAATGCTTATTATAATTTCATCAATAACTGCTGCTGTCTCAAGCCGAGTATAGGTCGGTGTCGAGGTGAAAAGATATTTACTGCCTGGTGTACGCATGTGTATCATACGTTGACAGGATGTCGGCTATACTCATGCATGTCAAGTGTCCAAGCAAGTTGTGGGCGAAGTTTGCCGTCACGTTGACCTCGCGGTCAAAACTCCATAAGATTTAGGGGTATGCAAAATGGAATTGGTGCATTTGACTCCCTCGTGAAGGAGCTGTCTTCCAGCGAGCGACGTGACATGCTTGAGAAAGTTCAGGGTACTATCTCGGTTAGCTGGGAGCCCGCTACGGATGACGACGAGACGGAGTCGCGTGAGCGTGTCGACGCAACGGCAGAATTTCATCGCATGCCTCTTTTTGCACGTCTCTGGATTATGCTGCTCACGGTCTTTAGCGGGCAAACACGTGAACAGCTGGTTAGCGACCGTTTCATTCAACAGCTCGCGACAACGCTTGCACGCAGATACCCTAAAATTTTCGACCGGCGTAACTCACTTGTTCTGCCTGGCTTCTTTCAAGCAGTGGATGGTCTGGCAGAGTCGGTGCGGCCGCTCTCTGGAGCCCTTTCCCGGGCACTTGGAAAAAATGAACCAACATTCCTGGCATTTCTTCTTAATCTTGAGCTGGAATCGGTGCAGCGTGAACTGGCTGCCGAGACGGACCCCTTTGAAATTTCACAGGAAGACCCTGAGATGCCGGAGCCCGAGGTTCGTCGTCTTATGATGATTAACCTAGACTATGTTTTTGAGAGCATGCCGTCAGACGGCCGCTCTCGAATGTACGATAATGCCCGCTTTCTGCATGCCCTGCACAGATTGGCTAATTTTCCCTTCCAGACTATCTCCGGTCGTGCGGTCATAACCGGCGACGACGGTGCGGGCAGTTATCCGGTCCGTGAACTTGCCGGGCC
>JAIVHN010000025.1:13983-20768 GCA_020201015.1 Spirochaeta sp.
CCTCTCACGGCGTTTGCGCACTGCTTCTCTATCCTTATCCGAGGTCCGCAATTTTATGGACCACGTGCCGGTGGTGGGGCTGCTACGGGTAGCTGTTGAAGACATTAATTATGAGCCGCCAGTAGTTACCGGGGGTGAAGACTGGTTTGCACTGGTCAAGCGGTTTTGGAGTGATCGTTGCGAGAAGCTCTATGGCGAGTATGTATTGTCGGTACAAAAGCGTAGATACTCACGTGAGATTGAAAGCTTGGTTGATGCAGGCCCGGTGCAAGGCCTGCAAAACTATCGGACCATTCATGGTGAAGAAGGGCAACATGCACGGAGTTTGGGGGCTCTCCAGCTATTTCTGCGAACTGCATTCCGACAAAAAATGCTGTCGCCGCTTAAGACATTGCTCATTGATGGAGATTTCTATAAGAGCGAGAATCGCACCGAGTATGACGAGGCGTTTCAAGTCCTCGACAATGCAGAGCACCTTGTGGTGAGTTTTCAGCAGCGGCTGGAGTCGGGCGGTGATTTAGGTATGTCGTTGGATCAGCTGAGCAAGCAGGCTCATGATGCCGAGTATCCTGACCGCATTGAAAAGGCCATGAAGAAAATCGACGGCCGTGCATCCGAGATCTTAAACGAGAGCATTGCAGCTGTGCGTACAATTGCTGAGATTGTGAACGGTATCCTCTATGGTGAGGTTGGTGGCCGCTATGACACCCTGTCAAACATAGGCCAGATAGGCGGGCGTTCCAACAAAGAGCTCATGTCGTCTTTAGACTCGGCCATGCGTACAGCACGTGCATTTCTCGATATTTTCTCCAGACTTGTCGACCTTGAACGTCGTGCTGGCCCTCCGCGTTAATCCGAGGGGCGTGAGCTTCCGCTTTTTGAGGCTATTCAGCTTGTCGCGTTGACCTTAGGAAGATCTTCTCGGTATTCTTCTAATGAGAAATGATGAGAGAATTCACATGAATAGATCGGCAAGTAGCTCGGAGCTGTTAGATTTTGACGTGCTGCCGTTTCCTCGGCGGGCAGTTTTAAGCCTGGTCACAGCTGGGGATATGGGCACATCCGGCGGCGGTATGAACCCTGCTCGTGCAGCGCTGCTCGAAGAGCTCAAGGTGCGGAAGCTTGGTATGGTGCGGCAGGAACACACTCGGGATATCGTCGTGCTGGAGGACCACCCCCATTCCGAGAAAACCATAGCAGAAACACGAAGTGGTATCGACTGTCGAGCAGCAGAGCTGATGGTACTGGGGACAGCCGACGGAGTCATGTGTAATGGCAACAGTCACGGATTGTGGCTGGGTGTTACGGTCGCTGACTGTGTGCCGATATTTCTCACCACAGGTATGGACGGCCCTTGTGCTTTGCTGCATTCGGGGCGCAAGGGCACCGGTATTCTTCTTAACGCGTTGCGGTTGATGCAGTCGCGATATGGGGTTGATCCCGCAGAGCTTGATGTAATGATAGGCCCGGCAATTGGAGCATGTTGTTACCAAGTTGGCGAGGAGTGCGCGAGAGATTTCGGGGCAGAGTGGGGAACAAATGCGGTAAAGACACAGCCCGACGGGCCACATCTTGACCTGCCGCATCTTAACGAAGAGCTTGCTCTCGGGTATGGTGTGGAGCGGGTGCATGTTGTCGAACGCTGCACGCGCTGCGATGTGAAACTGGGATCATACCGGCGAGAAGGACCGGAGAATTATACGCGCATGCTGGCGCTACTGCAGGTGGGGAACAACACATTATGACTCGCAACAAAGAACTATGGACTAAACTCGTGATATCCGCGCTTGAGCAGCTTGTAAAAGACAAGGGCTTGGATTCCGGTTCGTTCTCACCTGAACAGCTGCAGACTGAGGTGCCACCTAATCCTGAGTTGGGTGACCTCGCCTTTCCTATGTTTCCATTTGCCAAGATCTTTCGTAGCGCTCCGCCCGTAATTGCAGAGTCCGTTGTTGCTCTGTTGCCGGAAGAGCATCGGAGCTCGGTTACAACTGCTGGCGGATATCTTAATATTCGCTTTGACCGTGCGGAGCTCATTCAAGAAACGCTTTGGGCCGTTCAAGAACAAGGGGAGTCGTACGGAGCAAGCCGGGCTTCGGCTGGCGTACGCGTCATGATTGAGTTTTCCTGCCCCAATACCAACAAGCCGCTGCATCTTGGGCATTTACGCAACGATGCACTTGGTGAGAGTACCGCGCGTATTCTCAGTTTTGCGGGAGCCGACGTTCGTAAGGTGAATCTTATAAACGACCGCGGGGTTCATATTTGCAAGTCAATGCTTGCCTACCGCACCTTCGGTGCTGGCGCCACTCCCGAAAGCGCTGGCCTTAAGTCGGACCATTTTGTCGGCGATTACTACGTCCGGTACAATCAATGGTCCGGCGAAGACCCTGCGGCTGAACCTGCCGCCCAGGATATGCTGCGTGCATGGGAACAGGGCGATCCGGAAACACTCGAGTTGTGGAAGCTCATGAATAAATGGGCCATCGACGGGATTTGGGAAACGTACAAGCGTACTAATGTCTCTTTCGATGCAGTCTACTACGAAAGTGAAACCTACCTGCTTGGAAAGTCTGAGGTGCTCAAAGGCCTTGCTTCAGGCGCGTTTTATCAGGATCCCGACAACTCGGTCTGGGTCGATCTCTCGGACATCGACCTGGATAAAAAAGTATTGCTGCGAAGTGACGGTACATCGCTGTATCTCACCCAGGATATCGGTACCGCTATCACCCGCTACAACGACTGGCCTTTTGACCGAATGGTTTACGTAGTTGCTTCGGAGCAGATCTACCATTTCAAGGTGTTGTTCCATGTAATAAAGAAACTTGGTCACGATTGGGCCGCCAATTTGCATCATCTTTCGTATGGCATGGTCAATCTGCCGGACGGGAAAATGAAGAGTAGAGAAGGGACAGTTGTTGATGCCGACAAGTTGCTTGACGAGCTGTCTGAACTAGCGGCCGGAGAAATTCGAGCAAAGGCTCGCGAAGAAGCGGTAGGCAATGTGCAGACGACGGCCGACAAAATTGCACTTGGAGCCCTGCACTACTATTTGCTGCAAACAACGCCGAACAAGGATATGATCTTTAATCCGGAAGCCTCGCTTGCGTTTTCTGGAAACACAGGGCCTTACCTGCAGTATACCGGAGCGCGCATCTCCAGCATGCTTGCCAAGGCTCAAGCTCAGGGATATCAACTTGACGCTGAGTTTGACGCAGTTGAGTTGAGGCTGGACTCTGAGTGGGATATTGTGCGTCGAATTGCTGAGTTTCCGTCGCTTGTGGCCTCTGCGGCTGCAAACTATAACCCATCTACGCTGACCGGTTACCTGTACGAGTTGGCCAAAAGCTTCTCGGGCTATTATCACGATGTACCGGTTTTGCAGGCCACGACCGATGCACAGCGTACTGCCCGTCTTGCATTGTGCGTCGCCGTGAGGCGGACGCTTGCGAATGGATTGCAACTTATCGGCGTACCGTTCCTTGAGTCCATGTAAAATCACTCGAAAATGTAGGTACTACGTAGGTGTAGTTTTTAGCACACAGAAAACCACGAAAACGTATCTTTTCTGTGCGGTGACTTGCACGCGCCTCAGTTTCGAGTAGCTGTAAAGTGTTTGCCTTTAGGTAAATAGTTGAAGTTTCACTGTTTGGCATGTAAATTGCAAAGTGAACTAGCCGATTAGCCATACAACCTGGTTTAAACCAAGAGACCCACAAGGAGTGTCTATGATATATCGCCGGCGACCGCAAAAAATTGGACTATATGACCCCGCGCAAGAACACGATGCCTGCGGTGTAGGTTTTGTAGCGGATATTAAGGGCCGTGGCGCCCACCATATAATTGAGAAGGCTCGAGAAGTACTCATCAACATGACCCACAGAGGCGCCGTCGGCAGTGATAAAAACTCCGGCGATGGTGCGGGTGTGCTGACTACGTTGCCACAGTTGTTTCTCGAAAAAACCGCACGAACTGAGCTCAACTGCGAGTTGCCAGCACGCGGTTCATATACAGCGGGGATTGTGTTCTTGCCGGACAATGACGAACTTCGAGCGGCATGTAAGAACAAGGTCGCCGAGATCGTGGCTCGCAACGGGCAAAAGCTCATTGGCTGGCGCAAGGTGCCCCGTGACAACTCGATGATTGGCCCTACCGCACTTGCTTCGGAACCTCACATGGAGCAGCTTTTTGTAGCGGCCGCCGAAGGCCTGGAGCGAAACGATTTCGAGCGCAAACTCTATGTAATACGGAAGACGGCGGCCCGTGAGATTCGTGGAGTTGAGGCTTTTGATCCGGAACACTGGTTTTATATCTGTAGCCTCTCCACGCGCGTCATTGTGTACAAGGGCATGCTGATGCCGGAGCAGCTGTTTGATTACTTCTTAGACCTGGCCGACCCGGATTACGAAAGTCACTTAGCAATGGTTCACTCCCGCTTTTCTACTAATACCTTCCCAAGTTGGGACCGCGCGCAACCGAACCGCTTTATGAGCCATAATGGCGAGATCAACACGCTTCGTGGCAACATTAACAAAATGCGTGCGCGTCAGGGCACACTTTCGAGCAAACTCTTTGGCGATGATCTGCAAAAGACGCTCCCGATTATTGAACCCGACTGCTCGGATAGCGGCAATTTTGACAACGTGCTTGAGCTGCTGCTCATGTCGGGTATGGAGTTGCACGAAGCGGTCATGATGATGGTGCCGGAAGCGTGGCAGCACCACGAAGCAATGCCGCAGATGGGCAAAGATATGTATGAGTTCTTCGGCTGCATGATGGAGCCGTGGGACGGACCTGCCTCGGTGGCGTTTACCGACGGACGCTTTATCGGTGCGGTACTTGACCGAAATGGACTCAGACCAAGTCGCTACTACGTTACGCATGACGACCTTGTCATAATGGCGAGTGAGGTAGGGGTACTGGATATTCCTCCCGAGGAAATACGCGAGAAGGGGCGCCTCAAACCGGGCCGTATGTTCCTGGTTAACTTCAAAGAAGGGCGCATTCTTGACGACATCGAACTGAAGAATAGCATTGCCCAGACTCGGCCCTTTGGCGAGTGGCTCAAGGCACAGCGCATTCGCCTGGAAGACCTTAAGGCCCCTGTAGAGGTTCACGGCCTGGAAGAGGAGACGCTGCTCCCAAGACTGCGAAGTTTTGGTTACACTGTTGAGCATATGGAGTTGATTCTGGCTCCTATGGCAAACAACGCCAAGGAGCCGCTAGGATCCATGGGTAACGACACACCCTTGGCCGTGCTGTCCGACAAACCACGGCTGGTGTACGATTACTTTAAGCAACTTTTTGCGCAGGTTACGAACCCGCCTATCGACTCGATTCGTGAGGACATCATCATGAGTCTGCAGAGTTACATTGGGCCCGAAAAAAACCTGCTTGAGATGAGTGAGCAGCACTGCCACAGATTGCAACTGGATACCCCCTTTCTGAGTAATGAGCAGATGGCGCAGCTCAAGGTGCTGGATCACCGCGGCTGGAAAAGCAAGGTGCTTGACATCACGTTTCCGCGTGACGGCGGGCCGGAGCGAATGCGCTTTTGCTTAGAACGAATTTCACAAGAAGCTGAGGAAGCGATATCCGAAGGTTACTCCTTGGTCATTCTCAGTGACCGTGCTGTTTCTGCCGAGCGAGTAGCGGTGAGTGCGCTGGCCGCGGTTGGCGCGGTGCATCATCATTTGGTGCGGCGTGCTAAGCGTACCCAAATTGGAATTGTGGTTGAGTCTGGTGAGCCGCGCGAGGTGCATCACTTCTGTACCCTAGTTGGTTTTGGGGCCGATGCGGTGAACCCATATCTTGCTTACGAAGCTTTGTGGAAACTGAAGGCTGACGGCAGAATAGATACAAACTTGACGGATGCTGAAGTCGTACAGAGGTACCACCGCGCGCTTGAGTACGGCATGCGCAAAGTGTTTGGCAAGATGGGTATTTCCACCCTCGACAGTTATAAGGGTGCGCAGATTTTTGAAACAGTGGGCTTGGCCGATGAAGTTCTGGATCTTTGTTTCGTCGGCACCGCGGGGCGAATTCAGGGGGCTGGTTTTCTCTTGCTTGCAGAGGAAGCGCTGCGGCGCCACGGCCTGGGATACCCCACGCGCAACGTGCCTATAGGGAGTGAGTACATAAATCCCGGTGACTATAAGTGGCGTACCGGTGGTGAGCAGCACATGTGGGACCCGGAGTCGGTTTCGCTGCTACAGAACGCGGTGCGCAACCGAGACCAGGACTCCTTCAGCCGCTTCTCGGCTCATCAAGACCAACGCAGCCGAAATCAGGCTACCCTGCGTGGACTCATGCGCTTCAAGGACAATGCCACGCCTGTTCCTTTAGATGAGGTAGAGCCCGCAGAGAATATTATGCGGCGTTTTGCTACCGGTGGCATGAGTTTTGGTTCAATATCGCAAGAGACGCACGAAAGCCTGGCTGTTGCAATGAACCGCATAGGTGGAAAAAGCAATACCGGTGAGGGCGGTGAGATGCCTGAGCGCTACAAGTCGCTTGATCCTAACGGAGATTCTCGTCGGTCGGCAATTAAACAGGTCGCTTCAGGGCGATTCGGCGTAACTATTGAGTATCTCAGCAGCGCCGACGAGATTCAAATTAAAATGGCGCAGGGAGCCAAGCCGGGTGAAGGCGGGGAGTTACCCGGGCATAAAGTCTTTGACGTTATTGCCAAAACCCGGTTTTCAACCCCGGGAGTTGGTCTCATTAGTCCGCCGCCGCATCACGACATTTATTCTATTGAGGATTTAGCTCAACTTATCTTTGAT